>DATIQH010000401.1:0-28985 GCA_035471155.1 Nitrospiraceae bacterium
CGGCCCGTGAACGAATGATCCACTGGCACAAGAGATAGGCCGCGCCGAGACAGAGCACGGTGATGATATACAGTACCCGCTGCGTACCGGGTTCGGAGAGCCGATACCCGATCACCTGTTTGAAATCGGTCAATCCATTCGTGCCGCCGAGATTCGTATCGTTCCGGTTAAACACCAGCCAGGCGGCGAGAGCTAACGCCTGTGTAATGATCGCAAAATAGACGCCTTTGATGCGGCTGCGGAAAGCGAAAAATCCGAACACTAATGCGAACAACATCGGCACGAGGATCGCTCCGATAATCGCAACCGGAAAACTGTAGAACGGCTTCCAGAAGAGCGGCAGCTCTTTGACCTGGTTCCACACCATGAAGTCCGGCAGATCGCTGCCATATACGCTTTCTTTTCCGATCGTGAGCATGAGGTGCATGCCCATGCAGTAGGCGCCCAATCCGAAAAATACTCCCTGCCCCAAGCTCAAGATGCCGGTGTAACCCCAGATGAGATCGAGCCCAAGCGCCAGAATCGCAAACGCGAGAAATTTCCCGAACCGGTTCAGACTGAAATCGGAGAGGTGAAACCAGGAATCTTCCGGCGGCAAGAGGTTCAAGAGCGGCATGACCACGAGCAAAATGGCGCCTACGACCGCAAAGCCTAAACCTCCACCACGATTCGTGTCTGCTGTTCCGTCACTCATCAGCTTCTCTGTCCTCCCAACGGGTGCAGCGCGAGTCCCTTCGACTGCGCGCGTCGAACGACCACCTCGCTTTGTTCACCCGCCCACCCTCGCGGCGCCGAGACGCCGCGTCTAACCACTTGGTGGGGGTTCCGCGACAAGGAAGGGCTCGCGCTGCACCCGTTCCTAATCTCTCAATCGGCATCCCGCCCTTTCATGGCAAACAATCCCGACGGCCGCCACTGCAAGAACAGAATCACCATCACGAGGATCAACACCTTGCCGTACACAGCGCCTAAACCAGGCTCGATCAGTTTGTTCAGGCCGCCGATTCCCAGCGAGGCCACGATAGTGCCCGCCAGCTTCCCAACCCCGCCAGTGACCACCACCATAAAGGCGTCGACGATATAGTTCTGACCGAGGCCCGGGTCGACGTTCCCCACCATCGTGAGCGCCCAGCCCGCGATGCCCGCCAGCCCCGACCCGAAGGCAAAGGTATAGGAATCGACTTTTCTGGTTGGAATGCCGAGACAGGCACTCATATTTCGATTTTGCGTCACAGCCCGCACGCGCAACCCGAGATTCGATTTAAAGAGCGCGAAGTAAATCCCCAGCACGCAGACGATCGATAGCGCGATGATGAAGATTCGATTATACGGCAGATAGACCCCTACCATGACTTGCGCGCCGCCTCTGAGCGGGCCAGGCGCGACCACAGCCGTGAGATCGCCGAAATAGACCCGGGCCGCCTGCATGAGGACCAAACTCACTCCCCAGGTCGCCAACATGGTTTCAAGCGGACGCCCATAGAGAAACCGGATGACCGTTGCCTCCAGCAGGAATCCTGAACCGGCAGCCGCAAGGAATGCGACCGGCAGCGCCACAGGAAAATACCAGTCAAATACATCGGGCGAAAACCAGGCCGTGAAACATTGCTGTGTGACAAATGTCGCGTAGGCGCCGACCATCATCAGCTCGCCGTGAGCCATATTGATGACCCCCATCAAGCCGAACACGATCGCCAGGCCCAACGACATAATCAACAGAATAGAACTGAGGCTGATTCCGCGGAAGATCGTTTCAATCGCGTTCGACCAGTCGCCCCAGGTTTCAATGCGGTCGATCGCGGCATCGGCAGCCTTCGCCAGTACCTTCTGCTGTTCGGTTGCCTCAGTGCCGGCGCCGGCCTCGACCAGCGCTTTCAGGGCCGGCACCGCATTCCCACTGCGGAGTTCGCCGAGCTTCTCCGCTGCAGCGGTTTTGATCGATGTATCGTCCGACGCGAGCTTGAGCAACGCTGAAGACTCTTCCATCGTATAGCGCACCCACTTGTTCGGCTCGTTCACCTTGGCGGCATCCAGCCACGGGATCGCCGAAGGATTACCGGATGAGCCGAGATCCGTCGCCGCCGACCGGCGAACATCGCTGTCGGGGCTGGCGAGTTTCGCTCGATTCTTGAGGAGATCCATAAGCGGCTTGATGGCCTGCCGGATACTGCGGTCTGCATTGGCTCGGATCGCTTCCAGCCGGGGAACCAGGCTGACATCTCCCTGGTCGATCAGCACACGAATGGCTGCGTCACGGAGGGATTCATCTTCACTGGTGATCTGGATGAGGGCCTGCTCTACTGGAGAAGCCTGAGAAGCGGCAACAGACTCCTCCGCTGCGAGCGTCCAGCTTGGTCCGGAGAACAGGAGTAGTCCCACAACACCTACGGCTATGCCGGTGCGCCCTAGAGAAATGATCATGATCGTGAACTGCCCTTTCACAAGACACACGAATGACGTAGACCTCTCGTCCCGTCAACCGAACTTCTCGCACATGTTAGAGGGAGCTACTGGGTAGCCCCCTCTAACATCACGGATTATTTTTGATAGGTACCTTGATGACCGACCCAGTCGCAGCCCTTGTCCGGATTCGTATATTCGCTCCAGGGTTCCGGCTTCACCAGTCCCTTCGAACGGGAGACGACCTTGAACTGCCCATCTGCCAAAATTTCGCCGATGAGCACCGGCCGATAGGTGTGGTGATTGGCGGCATCCATCATGATCTCGCCGCCCGGCGCTAGGAACTTGCTCCCATAGACCGCCTTTCGCACCGGATCGACATCGGTCGTTCCGGCCTTTTCGACGGCTTGCTTCCAGATATACACACCAAAATAGGCGGCCTCAATCGGATCGTCCGTGACCCGCTTGTCGCCGTCCGGCAGGTTGTTCTTCTTGCAGTAGGCCTTGAAATTCGCCACAAACTGCTTGTTCTGCGGGGTATCAACGCTTTGATAATAATTCCACGCGGCCAGATGCCCGACCAGCGCGGACGTATCCATCCCGCGCAACTCGTCTTCTGCCACGCTGAAGGCCATGATCGGGGCGTCTTCGGCCCGCAAGCCTTGGTTCGCAAACTCTTTGTAGAAGGGCACGTTGCTGTCGCCATTGATCGTGCTGATCACGGCGGCTCCTCCACCGGCTGCGAACTTCTTAAGTTTGCCGCAGATGGTTTGGTAATCCTGATGGTGGAACGGCGTGTATTCTTCCATGATCTTGTCCGCCGGGACTTTCTTCGCCAGGAGCATCGCCCTGAGAATTTTGTTGGTGGTGCGAGGATAGACGTAATCGGTCCCGAGCAGATAGAACTTCGTGAATCCGCCGCCCTCTTTGCTCATCAGATAATCCACCGCCGGCACGGCCTGCTGATTCGGGGCAGCGCCGGTGTAGAAAACATTGCGTGAACATTCTTCTCCCTCGTACTGCACGGGATAGAAGAGCAACCCGTTGTTCTTCTCGAAGACCGGCAAGACCGACTTACGACTGACTGATGTCCAACAACCGAAGACGACCGAAACCTTATCTTGGAGCAGTAGCTGCTTGGCCTTTTCAGCGAAGAGGTCCCAATTCGAGGCCGGATCGACGACGACCGGCTTGATCATACGGCCCATCACCCCGCCTTTGGCGTTGATCTCTTCCACTGCCATCATCACGGTGTCTCGCAACGACACTTCGCTGATGGCCATGGTGCCGCTGAGCGAATGCAGGATACCGATCTTGATCGGCTCCTTGTCCGCCGCATAGGACAGGGCCCAGTTGCCCAAGTTGCCGAGCAAAGCGGCAACCCCTATGCCGGCCGCTACCTTGCCTCCCTTTACCAGAAGCTCACGCCGCGAGGGCCCCGCATCAGGGACAGCATCAGTCCCCGGCTCGATCGGGTTTTTCTCCTCGGGTTTGTTCGTTGCCATGGTTGGACTCCTTTCGCTCACACATAGATGTTGTTGTCGGATCGACAACATGCACAGATCGCTAGAGAATGTTTCTAACCCACCCCTAAATCTTAATACTGCAACTGCAAGGCAACATGGAACGAATCTTGATGCGGAGCACCGATACCAGTCGGATTAAAACCAGTTTGCGCAGGGCCACCAGTGGGAGCAATGTTGCCATGTCGCCACCACGTCGAGATGCGTGCATTGTGACCGGCAATAACGTAGTTCACACCGGCTTCAAACTCATCGAGTGCGCTGGCATGCACACTATTCACGAAGGTATATCTCCCATAGGGCTGGAATCTTCCGATCCCGACCTCCTGTGGAAACAGATACATTGCGTACCCGGTGAAGGATGTCCCGCTAAATATAGGGAAGAAGGTGGAGAATGGATTCGAACCAGGACCAGTACCACCAGGAGTACTTGCATCCGAAAAGGACGCGAGGTTGCCCGCCCAGTACCGTTTGTATTCTGCGTTGAACGTGAACACACCCTTGTCCGAGAAGACTTTCTCGAACAGGATATCGCTCACAAAAGCTCCGAATGGAGCTGGATTTAGCGCTGAACCGGCTGCGGTATTCTGGTATTCTCCCCCTACCGCAAGCGCGAGAATATCCCCGGCAGTCCCGTAGTAGGTACCGCTGGTATAGTAGCCAGGATTCTTCTCTTCGTTCAGCAGATTCCAGGTGAGACGTCCTGCGTACTTCAGGCTGTTTCGTTGATTAGGTCCACCGGGGAGGCTAGCCAGGTTTGACTGTGTTCCCGTGTACACCCCCGCGACATATTGTAAATGTGTGCCGCCCGGGTGGATTCTTCCAAAGAAGGCCACACCGTTATCGCGGCCATACATTCCGGCCCCACCTGCGCCAAAATTCGTACTGAAGTCAGCCGGGTTCAGCGGAGTCCTAAAACCATCGTAGACCGCATGGTAGAAGGGACCATTCAATTCGCCTCTCTCTGTCGGCACCAACATGCGTCCGAACCAGACATTCACTAGCTCGTCGATCTCGAACTTCCCGATCGCATCGAGCAGTCCCATATTGGAATTACTCCCAAATGTATTTGAATTCGGCCCACCCGCAAGTTGCCCGGAACGGGGACAGTTAAAACATTCTGTGTTGAACTCGAACCCGACGTACTTGTGGATCTTCCCGTTGATATAGATACGAGCGTTATCGACGCCGAAACTGTTGCTCCATTGTCCACCGCTCCCCGACCCATCTTCTTTCATACTGAAACTAGTACGGGTTCCCATTCCGACGGAGATCCACTTGTCGTCATCGACCTTGATCGTGCCGCCTGCGTACACGCTGGGGACAGTCGCTACCATCCCGGCCACCAGCGCCATAGCGGCCCCGGCCACCACAAACATTTTCCACCGTCTCTGTTGATTGACCTTCATAAGTAACAGCCTCCCATGCCCTGTTGATGATGCCGTTGCTCACTCGTCTTTGGCTCTCTCACCTCGACGGCATCGTCGCTGCGCACGCCATTGTGCGCACCTTGAGCCCCTCGCCACCCAATCGCCTCTCGGATGAATGGCTGGAACCTATACGCTGAGTGGAACGATAATCACACTAGGCATCTCCCTAGGAACGTGGGGGAATCTCCCTGGGCAGGATACCGGCGCGACGAGCGGGACGCGCGAGAAAAGCGCGACAAGCGCGATCCGAAGGCTGAAGGTTAGGACTAGGCTGAAGACTGAAGTGTTCGGGCTCCGACCTTCAGCCTTCAGCCTGCCTCATTCGTCCCGCTTTTCTCGCGAGTCTCGCGCTTAATCAGATGTAAGAAGACCGTGAATGAGGGCGTACTTTGTGAGCTCCGCTGTCGTGTGAAGGTCGAGAAGCGCCATGATCTGCGATTTATGAAACTCGACGGTCTTCGGTGAGAGATTGAGAGCCGAGGCAATTTCCTTGACCGTCTTCCCTTCTGCCACGAGTTGCAGCACTTCTCGTTGGCGCGCCGTCAAAGACTTGTCCCCCAAAACCGCAGGCATCCTTCCTGTAATAGCTGACTGCACTAGGCCTTTGGCGACCAGGGGGGTGACATAACACTGTCCGTTCATGACTGATTGGATGGCTTGGAGTAACTCTGAACCGGCGGATCGTTTGAGCAGATAGCCAGAGGCGCCGGCCTTGAAGGCTTCATTCACGTATGCCTGATCAGCATGCATCGTCACGAAGAGCAGTTTGGCCTGAGGCAACACCTTCTTCAGCTTCCTGGCGGCATCGATCCCGTTGAGCTCCGGCATCGAGATATCGAGGGTGACGATGTCGGGCTGAAGTTCCTGGGCCATTTGAAGCAGCATACGGCCATCCTCCGCCCCACCCACGATCTCACAGTGATCCTCCAATAGTTTGCGAAATCCGTCCAGTACCAGGGTATGGTCATCAGCCAAGAGAACCCGGGGCCTGCTCATGCCTCTTCCTCCGGAACGAGTATCGCCACCTGCACCTTCGTTCCCTTCCCCACAGCAGAACTCACCAGTATTTCCCCATGAACCAAGGCGACTCGCTCTTTCATGCTGAGTAACCCCAGTCCATGCGATCCGTTCCGAGATTGCTCAGAGTCGAAACCCACTCCATTGTCCGTAATGGTGACGATCAGCTCCGATTGAGACCGAGTCAGCTCCACATCGACTCGAGAGGCCGCGGCATGGCGAGCCACGTTGTTGAGGCTTTCTTGGGCTACGCGATAGAGACAGCTTGCGATCTCCTGGGGAACGACTGCGGGGATATCCTTATGTCCAAAGTTGCCTCGGATATGGCTTCGAGCTGTAAAGTCGTCCACCAACCTCTGCAAGGCGATTGGAAGACCGAGGTCATCGAGAATGGAAGGATGAAGCTGATAGGCCAACTGACGCACCACATCGGACAACTCCACAACCCGGTCTTGTATCTGTTGGACGGCCCGGCCCACGCGATCCGGTGAGGAGCTGAGCTGCCGTCCTACCGCTTCGATATCCATGGCAAGAAGCGCGAGCCGCTGATTGATGTCGTCGTGTAAATCTCGCGAGATACGACGCCGTTCGTCCTCCTGCACGCGCAACAACTGAAGCGTCAACTTCTGCAATGCTTGCCGGCTGGATTCGAGCGACAGTTCGGTCTGTACCCGTTCGGCCACTTCAGCCCTCAATGATTCGTTGACGGAAGCCAGCTCCTGTGTTCGGGCTCGCACACGCCGATCCAAAGCCTCGTTCAGCCGTTGCAGTTCCTCCTGGTGCATGAGACCCTGCTGCTCCGTCTGCTTCCGCACCGAGATATCCCGCACAAACGCGCTGAATGTGTAGACTCCTCCCTGGCCCAAGGACGGCGAGATCGCCAGCTCTATCGGAATCTCGTGCCCATCTTGATGGTAGCCTGTGATTTCAACCCTGGTGTTCAGCATCGGACCCTCGCCGGTTGCGAGAAAATGCCGCAATCCTCGTTCATGGGCTTCTCGATTTTGTGGCGGGACAATGGTGGCGGAGAGGAGTCGCCCCACGGCCTCGTGACGGGACCAACCGAATATCAGTTCGGCTTGGGCGTTCCAGTCGGTAATGACTCCAGCCGCATCCATTCCGATGAAGCCATCGAGCGCCATCTCGACGATGCGCTTGGTATGCGCCTCGCTCTCGCGCAGTGACGCTTCTGCCTCCCTGGCAAGCGCGCGCTCCTGCTGCGCTCGCCGATATTCCCTCCGTACACGTGTCACGGTCCACACCAAGAATGCAAACGTCGGGATCACCACGGCACCGCCGGCCAGGCCAAGGTTCCAGAGGACTTCTCGAATCGGTGCCAGTACGTCGCCCCGATCCATGCGCATCAGCACCGTCCAACGCATACCGTCAAAGCCGCCATGAGCTCGTGTCTTGGCATAGCCGGTGATGACCGGCACATGGCGACGCTTGTGCTCCTCCTCGACATAACTGGACGGGGACGACTCGCTCAGCAGCGCAGACGGGAGGCCGAGCTGTTTGAGATTGACATGGCCCTTATGGTGGAGATCCGAATCGATGAAGGCCACTCCCTCCTCTGTCAGAAACTGGTATTCCAGCGCTCCCCAAAATCCCCTCCGCTGCCGGAACGCCAGAAGGGTTCCCGTCATGACATTTTCCAGCCCAGAAATCCCCACCCGCGTCGTCACGACTCCCAAGAATTCCCCGCGCGGTCCGGTGATGGGAGCCGTCACAGCTATGGCGTCAGGGCCTCCCATCACTGCGAAGGGCTCTACGTCCCCCAGATGGACCGCTTGCCCGTTACGCACGGCCTGAAACCATGGTTCCGCGCTGTAGTTCCGCCCCACCGTGGCCGGATCCGTGGCGATCACGATTTCCCCACGCGCATTCGTGGCGCCGATCCATAAGTAATCCGGGTATGCGGTCTTCACCACATTAATATAGGCCGACTGAAATTCCCGATCTTGTGACTGCACGCTGAACGTCCGTGACATCATCAACACATCGCCATACCGTTCACTGAGAAATCGGTCCAGCTTGTCAGAGACTTCAGCCGCTGTCAGGGCCAGCGTTTCGCCTGCGGTTGCAACCATGCGTGTTTCGACATAACGGAACGCGATTGTCCCGATGCTCAGCGTGGCGATAGTCAGCACGCCAAGAAGAACCGGCAGCCAGGAATAGGGGCGAGGAGCCGTGCGTTCAGGCATGGTCATTTATCCCTTTCGCCTCGTTGCTGCATCGCATCAACGATGATCAGACCCTTCACCGGCCTGCGTTAATGAGGATCCGGCATTGCAGTACGGTGAGTACTCACATTCATGCCTGTGAACACACATTCGATTCCATACGCTCGACATATCGCGGAGTGTTTTGCTGCGGCAGGAGAAGAGGTCATGCTGGTCATTCTGTCTGTGCCGACAGGACACCGTTGTCCTTTTCTTATATTCCGGCTGAATAGATGGACACCGTTGTCCATTACTCAACCTGCATCGTTGGGGGTGTTGATTCTCGGAGTCTATTGCGCTCCTGTCAAGTGGCAGGATCTTCTCTCATGCTTATCCGGTGTTCTCCCCATTTCGATTGTGCTAGACTGCCGCCGGCATACAGGGTGCGAATCGACTATGGCCTATTATCCACGGCATGCTCTTCTCCTGCTGACCGGAATCACTCTGGCCTTGTCTGCCTGCGCAACAGGACCGGACCTGGACTTAACGGTCCATGAATCGGATCGAGGCGCGGTGTACGTGGAACGGATTCCCGATCGTTCGTTCCAAGCCGCTCATCCCATTACGTTATCGGCAGATACAATGGCTCGCGTCCTTCGTGGGATCGTCGTTCAGGATGGCCGAGGGGTCTTGGGAAAGCTGGCCACCGGCGTCGCCAAACCAGAGGCCGTTCGAGCGTTTGGGGACGAGGACGTCGAATACCTGACGCCGCTCCTGATCGAGGGACTCACCAGAGCTGCATCGGACCAGCAGGTTGGATTCCACGTCATCCACATCGCTACGCCACCCCCTTCGCAAGTCGGCGGGCTGACCTTCTGCTTATCTGACATCCGTTCCCCCGGGGTCTGTGAGTCAGACAAGCCTAATGGGGGAACATTCATGGAAGTGACGGGAGGTTCGCTCTATGCCCATGAGCGATCGCTCTATCTGACCTTGACCGCGTACCGCCACCGGACCGAACGAACCGAATCGAATACCCCGGCTAATCGAAAAACTCTCACCCCGGCAGGATTGGCCAACCGCACGGTGCACTTCGTCCCGGAATCCGCCAAGCGCCCCGATAGCTATCGAACCGCGCGCTCAACCGACGCCACACTGGTCATCGACTACGGCCTGCTTGCCACAATGCCTGCTGCGTCGGACATGCGATCGACGACTGCTCAATCACCAACGCCTACGAAGGGGACATCTACTCAACGAGATGCCGACATGGACGAACTTCGGAAGGAGATGAAGGAAATCAAGAAGAAACTGGCGGAACAAGAAGAGGAGCGAACAAGATCTACCCCCTCATCATCCAAGAGTCCAACGCCTCGATCAACTCCATAGGCTGCTGGCGCCGGATGGTCTCAATGGCAGACAGAACCTATCCCCGATGTTTCTCAACTCGTTGATCGAGCTCTCCAGCTAAAAGCACTGCCTCAGCTATCTCGCGCATCGATTTCCTAAAATCCATGCTTTGCCGCTGAATAAGTTTGAACGCCTCTTCTTCGGTCAGCTTCTTCGAGCGCATCAGGTAGCCCTTGGCCCGTTCCATGAGCTTCCGCACCGCCAAGGCTTCCTGCATCTCATGAGACTTCTCGATCAAGGTCGTATGCTCGATGGCGACGGCGGCCTGATTGGCGATCGCCTGGAGCAACTTGACCTCTTCGCTGGTGAATACGTGCGGAGCGGACGTATAGCTATTGATCACGCCCAACGCCTTATCTCGCACCATCATCGGCACCGAAAGCAAGGAGCACAGCCCTTCCCTCTTAGCCATCTCCGGATACATATAGTCTCGTTCTGTGGACACGTCGAGCACGATAATCGGCCGGCGCTCTTTCACCGCGCGGCCGATGATACTTTGCCCGACTTTCAAGTTTGGCTTGCGGCGATATTGTTCGCTGAGACTTTGTGTCGCCGCGATTCGCAGTTCCCCACTGGCTTCCTCCAAGAGCATAATCGAGCAGATCTTGGAGTTCATCATTTGCGCAGTCATCGTCACCAGAAGCTCCAGCACATCTTTGATCAGCCGATTGGACGCCACTGTTTCTGAAACCTGCGACAGCGTTTCAACTTGCAAGGCTTTGCGTTGCATTTGATCGTAGAGCCGCGCATTCTCGATCGCTCCGCCGACTTGATTGGCAATCGTCGAGAGGAGGGCGATTTCATCTGGCTGATAGCGCTTTGGGCGCTTGTGCTGAACATTGATCACACCGACCACTTCTTTCTTGGCCATGATCGGCACGGACACGAAGGCTTGATAGCGGTCTTCCGGAAGGTTATGAAAGAACTTGAACCGTGGATCGTCGTTCGCATTACTGGGAATCACAACGCGCATCCGTTCTTGAGCGACCCACCCGGTGATGCCTTCTCCCAAACCGATCGTGATGCGGCCGATCAGTTTTGGATGAGGGTTTTTCGAAGCTCGAAGAATGAGTTCGTCTTGGCTGTCCGACAAGAGATAGAGAAGGCAGGCATCCGCCTTCGTGACCTCGACGACGACTTCGACGATATGCTTGAGAATCGCTTCGAGATCCAGTTGGTTGCTGATCGACGCAGAAATCCGGTGGAGCACATCGACTTCGCGTGTTTTCTCTCTCAATGCCTGTTGGAGGTGAGCCACAGATGGCGTACGTTTGGTCATCATAGAAGTCTACCTTCGCGCATAAGCCTTTCGACGAACAGAATCTTTGCTTGTCCGACGGTTATTCGGCGCGCCGCTCCGACGGCTGTGCGTTTGTTGAAACCACGTGCCGCAAACCCGCTGCTCGATCGGTCGAATGACCACTTCTCCGATCCGCACTGGCCATACCCCGACAACCTGCCCTCCGACCACCTTCTTATCATGTTGCATGGCGCCCCAGAGGGATGTAAAGGATGTCTGTGCAGCCTGGTCGCGCAACCCGGCACGCTGTACCAGACTTCTGATCCGTTCGACAACTTCTCGCCCGCAGAGACCCATGTGACAAGCCAACTCCGCTTCTTGCACTAATCCAATCCCAACCGCTTCGCCATGAATCAATCCGCGGTAGCCTGAGAGCGACTCCAGTGCATGTCCGATCGTGTGGCCGTAATTGAGAATGCGCCGGCGGTCCGCTTCCCGCTCGTCTGCGCCGACCACCTGCGCTTTGATCTCGCAGGATCGCTTAATTGCGTGCAGCACCGGCGCTTCACCGAGTTTCAACAGCGCAGGAATCTCCTGCTCCAGAAAGGCGAAGAACTCCTCATCAGCGATAACGCCGTATTTGATCACTTCGGCTAACCCGGCGATCCATTCTCGGCGCGGCAGGGTGCGTAGCATGAGGGGATCGATCAATACCACGCGCGGCTGGTGAAACGCCCCGATGAGGTTCTTTCCTAACCGGTGATCTACGCCGGTCTTGCCGCCGACACTGGAATCGACCTGAGACACAAGGGTAGTCGGCACTTGTACAAATGGAATTCCTCGTTGATAGATTGCGGCGGTAAAGCCGGTAATATCACCGATCACTCCGCCACCCAAAGCCAACAACAGGGACTGACGTTCGAACTTCTGTCTGGCTAACACATCGAGGATCTTAGCGATTGTGCCGAGCGTCTTTGTCCGCTCTCCCGGCGGCAAAACAATCGGAGTCGGGT
The DNA here is from genome assembly GCA_035471155.1 of Nitrospiraceae bacterium. GTDB lineage: Bacteria > Nitrospirota > Nitrospiria > Nitrospirales > Nitrospiraceae > Palsa-1315. The sequence goes on from DATIQH010000401.1 coordinate 12,196, forward strand.
CATATCCTGCCTTGCACAGGGAGCGGAGAACCTCTTGAAGATACCGGCTTGCGACATGCCGATCGGTCACAACTCCGACTTTTGGAGAAGCGGTAAAGGCGCTGAGTCTGGCACCCACTGTTGCAAGTAACCCAGGGCGAAGGACGATGTCGTAGCTTCGCTCTGGCAAGGTCACCGAAACAATCTGTTCTGCCACACCGGCCACGCTCAACGACGGTCTCTCCTGACTCGATATACCAGGCGTCCATCCGAGTCTTCTTGGATAGGATGGCCTGAACTCATGAACCGCTTCGCCGGCGGCGATGATGGATTGCGAAGGCTGACATCGGATGGGAATGGTACCACAACGGTCGGAAAACTAGAAGGTTTTCAGACGGCCAGCCCACAGAAGATTGTGTTTCACAGCCTCAGAAACACCTGCTTTAGATTGACCGGGGCTCCCTGGAGCTGAGGGATACTGCAAACTGATTATGTCAGAAATACGCAGAGGACGGGAGGGTATGCGTTGGGAGATCGAGATGCCGCATCAACCGTGAGAACGCAGCGCCATCGAGTTCCTCATCAATGAAGAACTCGAATGTTCGCTTCTAACAGACTACGAGAAACGATATAGGCAGGCCACGATTCCGTGGTTCGCATGAATGGCAACACAGGAGAACAGCCCGCAAGATAGTCGAGCAAGATCGACTGGACAGACGGCACGAGGCTCAATCCAATTTGTCCGCATCGCCCGCCCGCACATATCTCGCGCTTGACCGCCATGCTCGGGGACCCTGGCGGACTTTTTCAGCATCCTGCTAGCTGGTCTTGACAACAGTGGGCGTCAAGAAGATGAGCAGCTCTTGCTTTGCGACAGCCTCGGTCTTCTGCTTGAAGAGCCACCCCAGAACAGGCACGCGAGAGAGATAGGGAATACCAGCTACGCTGTTATTCTGCGTATCGACAAAGACTCCGCCGATCACCATGGTCTCGCCATCGCGGACATTGACCTGGGTAGTGGCTTCGCGGCGGTCAATGCTTGGACCAGCCGGATTGCTCCGCGCGCCGACTGCGTTTCTGGTTGTGCGAACCTTCATCATGATCAGTTTACCGACCTCCTTGGGATCCCGCGAGGTAATCTGAGGAGTCACATTCAGCTCCAAGTTCGCGTCCACAAAGGTCGTCTGCGTCCCCTGGAGGGACGTCGTCTGGAATGGGATCGACTCTCCTTGTGAGATCTTGGCCTCTCGTTTGTCCAAGGTCGTAATCTTTGGCGACGCAATGACTTTGGTCAGGCCGAGTAACTCCCCTGCCGACAACCGTACATCCAACAGCGCTCCATCTGTTTTCCCAATCGTGAACCCAACGCCAGGAGTCGATACCAAGCCACCGACAGTGGCGGGAAGATTGACCAGAAAATTTGATGTTTGAGCCCCAAATGCTCCGGTATTACCCGTCCTGAAGTTCGCCACGCCAGAAGATCCAACTTGGTTCACATTCTGGATACCCCATTGAACCCCCAGCGAACGAGAATAGGTCGTATCAGCCTGCACAATCCTGGCTTCAATTTGAACTGGCGGCACTTCGAGATCAAGGCCATCAACCAATTGCTTGATCACCCCAATTCTGGTTTCCGTATCCCGGACAATTAAGGCATTGGACCCCAGACTAAAATGTATGAATCCTCTCGGGCTTTTAAACTGCATAAGAGACGTCATGACTTCCTGCGCAGGCAGATTCCTAATGTAGAACACCCTATCGACCAATTCTTCTGCATTCATCTTGGCAATTTTTGACTGTGCTACTTCATTCTCCTGCTTGGAAATGTTCGCCAGTGAATCGATCCACAGGATATTGCTCTGCCTGATCTTTCCTAGCCCATTCATCTTCAAAATCATGTCGAGCGCTTGATCCCAGGGCACACTCACGAGCTTCATCGTAACCTTGCTCTTGACCCCTTCACCGACGACCATGTTAAAGCCGCTTACTTCGGCAATGAGGCGCAACACGTTGCTAATGTCGGCCTGCTGGAAATCGAGTGAAATGCGCCGACCGACATACTGCGTTTCCCCAACAACCAAATCTTCCTTCGGCAAGCTTTTCTCGCCATTATCCGGCTCGGAGGTCATCAGAACAGGTTGCACGTGAAAGTTCGTCGAAGACCGATGAACCGCTACCATCGCCCGTCTGGCTACCCGAGAGGTGGTATCGGCCTGGAGCGGCAACATAATAGAATTCTCTGGCTGTATGATTTTGACCGCCTCGCCACGGTGCGAGTTTGTGTCTACGCCCACCTCCGTGCCTGCGCCTTTTCGAAGCGTCACGGTAAGATTTGCGCCCTGCGGTTCGACAGAGTAGGTCGCCGAGCCTGCCACATCCAATACCACCCGCACCCTATCAACATGATAACCCAGCCGCACTTGCTTCAACATCTGGTGATTGACCGCTATGACCGGCTCGTGTATGGCGGAAGCCACGCCGGGAATGTCGATCATGAGGCGCCGCTCATCAAGACGTGTCACCTCGTGGGCCAGCCTGCCATCACCCGAGATGACGACACGGATATCGTCCATGCCTCGCTGAATATCTACGCGAGTCAGGGTCTGCGCCTGCTTTTCCTTGATGATCGAGGGCGAGCCTGTGTCGATCATGGGAATGTCGGTTGATGCCCCTACCGGCGGCATGGCCATTGGGACAGTGAGCGCACTCACTGCGGAAAGCATGCGAACAAATGCTGTGGTTGTCGTGGTTAGCTTAGGTGTCATTCTGCGCCCTCTTTCGGGTGAAGGAGCTTGACATATTCCCGCTCCTGTTTGCTTCCGTACACGTCCGTATACCGTTCTTGCACCACAATACCTTTCTCCGTCACGGCGCTTACCACGCCATTGTTGGTACCGACTCGAGTTCCTCGACGCACCGTATAGCCATTTCCATCCGGAGTCTGAACCATGGCCGTATAGCCATAGGCCCCCCAAATCACAGCAATCAGGTTCATCTCCGTGAGCCCAACCCGCTGGAGCGGAGGCAGCGTGGGATCGATCGGTCCAAGTCCCAACTGTTGCAACACCGGCGCGAACGGATCCCGCCGCCCTGAAGGATCATAGGAATGTGTGCTCATCGGCTCCAACGTTGGATTGGGTGGAACCGATTGAGAGCTTCCATCGACGGCGGGCTCGGCTGGCGTAGAAGACGGTGCGTGCCTCGGCACGTCGTTGAGAGAAGGCACTTTAAAGGAATCCTGCCTCATCGGGCTAATTTGTCCAAGATGAGAGCTTATACCTGGCTCAGCAAATCCAATGCCGCCTGCGAGGAACAGGCCTGCACACCCAATCAGAATCATGCTTGTTGTCTTCATGGTCAACCGCCAGTTCTCACAGATGTATCCAAGACTTTGCATCCTATTTCTTCTGCGGAGTCGCCGGAGCCGCCGCAACCAACTTGGTTTCTTCCGGTGCCGCATAGGCAACAAGGTCAAACACGGTCTGCGTGACAACCCGTCCCTTCTCAAACTTTGGAGCCCCCATCCTGAGGCCGGACACGGTCACAATCCGAGGCATTGAGTTGATCCGATCGAAAAATAACGCCGCAGTATGGTAGCCGCCGGAAACCTCTACGTTTACCGGCATCCGCACAAAGAGTTTCGATGGGTCCTCGGTCTTGGGACTCGGTTTCCACAGCTTGATGTCGAGTCCAAGGCGAATCCCCAAGTCCGACACCTGCTTGAGTAACATGATCGCTTCCTCTTCGGGCGGGAGCCGTTCTTTCTTCTTCGCGAGCTCAATCTCAAGTTGTTTATTCGCGGCAATGAGTTCATCGAGATGCTTGACTTTAATGGTCAACGTTTGAATCTCTCCGTCGAGCGTGCCGATCGATCCCTGGAGCGCCACAATCTCCGCAGATTTCGGTTCGGCTACATAGTAGTAGAATCCCACAATAATTCCCGCAAGAACCATGAGGAGAAGCCCGACCTTTTGAATCAATGGGATTGATCGCAATATGTCGAGATTAATTGCAGGCAACTTCATGATTCCTACCCTTTAAGACGGAAGCCGAGTTTAAACTGGTAAATATTGAGTTGGCTCTCCACCGCGGCTTTGCTTTCTTGAAGATTGATATTCGAGAAATAGTCGGTGCGGCGCAGGTTATTCACAAATTCCACCACGTCATCGTTGGTCGCCGCACGACCCTCAAGATCAATATCCTTTCCGGTAACTGCGACTCTCACAAGCCATACCTTCAACGGTTCCAAGCTTTGACTGACATGATCGAGTACTTTGACGGGACCAACACGCGACTTCTCCAATTCATCGATAATACGATTTTTGTCTTCCAGCACTTTCTTCCGAATTTCAAAGTCTGAGACCTGCTTCACTTGTTCTTTCAGCTGCGCAACCTGCTTCTCCTTGTCGAGTTTTTCAGCCTGCCGCGCGCTGATCTCATCATCGAGCGAGGACGAATACCACCAGCACCCCGCCAGGGTAATGAACAACAGCCCCACACCCAGCAGCGCCTGCGCTCTGACATCGTATTGAGGCTTCGCCTTATGCCCCTTGGGCCCCGGTAATAAGTTGATGCGGATCATCGATCGCCTACCGATCTAAGGGCCAATCCAACCCCCACGGCAGCCAGCGGCGCCAATTCAGCTAATGTATTCTGGTCAAAACCGGTCCCTGAGGTATCGATCTCACCGAACGGGTTCGCCACCTCGACATTCGCCTGCATTCGATCTTTCAATTGCGTCACTAAGCCCTTGACCCGAGCGCCCCCTCCGCACAAGAGTACCTGCTGAACGTCCGCATCCGACATGGTCGATTTGAAATAGTCGATGGTCCGCGCAATCTCCGACGCAACCTCGGCGTTGACACTGTCGACGACCGTAGTCACCGCGGCCTGATTGCTTCCTGCTGAACGTTCGCCCTTTTTCGTTTCCTCCGCCTCTTCGTAGGACATCCCCATTTCTCTCTGAATGGCTTCTGTGTAACGATTCCCCCCGATAGGAATATCACGTGTGAACAGCGAGGTGCCGCCTCGAACGATATTGATGTTCATGACGCTGGCGCCGATATTGACGAGCGCTGTCGTATCCTCCTGTGAAACAGGATAGTTGATCGCGTGCATGTTTTCGATTGCAAAGGCGTCCACATCCATGACAATCGGAAATAATCCCGCTCCCTTGACGAGCTCGGTCAACTCATTGATCTTGTCTTTCTTGGCCGCGACCAGAATGATCGACATCTCTCCCTGCGCATCGCCTGCAGCATCGGAAGCGGGCAACACACTGAAATCGATGTTCACCTCATTAATGTCGAAGGGGATGTATTGCTCCGCCGCCAGTCTCACCTGCCCCTCCAATTCCTCATCAGGCATCGGCGGCAGACTGATCTTTTTAATGATGACCGCATGACCGGAAATCGACACGGCGACTTGCTTCACTCTGATATTCGTCTCCTCGAACAATTCCTTGATCGCCGACACCACACGCCCTTCATCCATCACCGTGCCATCAACAATGACTTCGGGCTCAAGCGGTTTGAAGCCAAATTTCTGAAGAATGTATCGCCCTCGGTTTTCCTTCAACTGGACAAGCTTGATACCGCTCGACCCGATATCCAACCCGACGAGTTGCCGCTTCGGGGTGAACATCGAGAACAGATCGGTTTCGGCGAGACTCTTGAATGAACTCAACATACGTGCCTCTGACTGTACATGACTATCCGCGCAAGACAAGTCTTTATGTGAATTTTGCGCAGGCGGTTACTCATAACCATATCCCCACACGCTTGAGCCCCCCAAGAATGTCTGGCCAAACCATACAGACTATTCACCTGCGCCCTCCCCTCCATTCCGTACTCCCTTATTCCCTTTAAATACGAGAAGCTGTTGAGATCTGATCGGCCTGGCAAACGTCTGAACGATGCGTCTACACTGGGGATTAGCTTCAGGCACATGCTAAGTATAGTTCATGTGCTCTACCTGTCAAGGAAATCGCCTTTCACACACACAGAGAAGGAAAACAAGGGGTATGGTAGCGGGAAGACGTGCCTGTCGGCGGGGTGGATTATTGCCTACTGAGATCGCGATGCGCGACGGTCACCTGATATCCAAGAACTGAAAAGCTTTCTTGGAGTCTGCTTGCAATAGCCACAGACCGATGACGTCCGCCGGTACAGCCAATCCCAACATTCACATAACTGCGGCGCTCTCGCTCGAAGAGAGGGATGAGGAATTTGAAGAAGCTTTCCAGCTGTCCAATGAACGCAACGGCGTCCGGATCGGCCAGCACATAGGTCCGCACTCGCGGATCTTCCCCGGTCAATGGCTTGAGGTCTTGAACGAAGAATGGGTTCCGCAAGAATCGGACATCGAATAGAAGGTCAATGTCATACGGCACACCGAACTTGTAACCGAATGTCACCAGCGAGATGGTCAGCCGACAGGGCGCCCCTTCCTGTCTAAACTGCCGGTCCAACAACTCCCGCAACTCATGCACCGTCAAATCCGACGTATCAATAATACGGTCGGCGTGGCGCCGCAAATCAGCGAGACGCTCCTTTTCAAGCCGTACCCCCTCCAGGACTGGGAGATGCGGCAGGAGTGGATGAGGCCTCCGAGACTCCGAGAATCGGCGGACCAGCACCTCTTCGCGAGCCTCAAAGAATATTAATTCAACCGCGTGGCCGAGCACCTTTACTCGCTCAAGAATCCCCACGAGATCGGAAAAAAATACGCGCTCCCTGACATCGATGCCGAGCGCGACATTCTTAATCTCCCCTCCCTGCTGATGACACAACTCGACAAAGGTCGGTAAGAGGGCCGGCGGTAAGTTGTCGATGCAGAAATACCCGACATCTTCAAAGCACTTGAGCGCATGCGATTTCCCCGAGCCGGAAAGACCACTGATCACGACCAACTTGAGTGCAGCCATGTCTGCCTCTTATGGATCAATCAGAACCACTCGATCACGATCAAGACGCTGCAGAATTTGCACTTTTCCCGAAGACCGCGCCGTGAAGACCACCAGCGAGCCAGGCAGCGGATCTAGCCGTCGCTTCGCCTCTTCCAAAGTAAGAACGGCCCGGGCCGGCCGAATGACTTCAATCTCTTCTTCCTTCCGAATAGTCGGACGCAGAACCTTGCGAACCAGTCTCTTCGCCGGTTCTTTATGATTAGTCCGGCGTTCCTTGTGTTTGCGTATTTGAGTCTCCAGACGGTCCACGAGCTGATCGATCGTCGCGTACATTTCCTGCGTCAAAGCTTTTGCCTGAATCCGTTTCCCTTGTATTGTGCACACGACCTCCGCACGATGTTGAAGCTTGCTCACACCCAGAATCACTGCCAGATGGCTCAGCTTCACTTCATACCTCACAAGTCGTTCAAACCGACTTTCAATATGGTGCCTGAGCGCCGGCGTGATGGCGAGGTGCCGCCCAGTAATTTTCATAGACATGCATCCTTTCAAGCTGAATACATTCGACCAAGCTCGTCGGTTCTGATCGCCCATTACGTCAGTGAGAGGCACTGGACACGAGGCCGTAACGAAGGAAGCGAGATAGGAAAGGTCCACCAGGCTGCGAGAAAACCATTGTGGTGCGGTGTAAATTAAATGACCCACACATCGAGGACAAGCCCATTCCGTGTGGTCGTCTGGTCCATCCGGTTAGTCGGCTGCAACCAAACCAACCAGTAGGCCGAAGGGATAAGACCGGCTGGCAGGCTCTTGCGCATCTTGCTAAAAAAATCGCTTCCGCTGAGTAGCGGAAGGGATATTCTCTTCCGCCCGATACTTGGCCACCGTCCGTCGCGCGATGACAACCTGTTGTGTGAGAAGCCGGGCGGCGATCTCCTCATCCTTGAGCGGATGGCTCGCATCCTCCTCCGCCACCATTTTCCGAATCATCTCTCGTACCGTCACAGACGACATCATGTCGGAGGGCTGATCCGCTCGCTGCAGACCGGCGTTGAAAAAGAATTTCAGCTCCAGCATCCCCTGCGGACAATACATATACTTGTTCGCCGTCACACGACTGATTGTCGACTCGTGCATCCCAATATCCTCAGCGACTTGCTTAAGCACCAACGGCTTGAGATGCTGCACGCCTTTTTCAAAGAACTGCTCCTGAAACTTCACGATGCTCGACACCACTTTTACGATTGTCTTATTCCGCTGCTCGATGCTGCGAATTACCCATTGCGCTGCCCGCAGCTTTTCATCCAGATACGCTTTCGTCTCAGCCGACCCACTCTCGCCTGCTCCCATCAGTTGCTTGTAATACGGGCTAATCCGCATCCTGGGCAGCCCATCGTCGTTCAGGAGCACCACCCATTCTCCTTCATTCTTGACGACAAACACGTCGGGCACGATGACATAGTTCTGGGTGTTCGTAAACGGTCGCCCCGGCTTCGGCTCGAGCACTTCGATCACCTTCGTCGCCTGGAACACCTCGTCTACTGTGACATCTAAGGCTTTCGCGATCCTCGCATACTGTTTTTTCTCCAAGTCTTTAAGATGGTGCTGAATAATGGCTTCAACAATCGATCCCTTCAGGGCCCCGGGCCGAGCGCCTAAGGACCCCATCGGACTCTTACCCAAATGTCCGATTTGTAAGAGCAGGCACTCCACAAGGTCTCGAGCCGCCACGCCGGTCGGATCAAAACTCTGAACATCTTTTAGTACTGACTCCGCTTCCGTCTCCGAGTAGTCTGTCCCTCCGACCATCTCTGCGAGAGACATGCGCAGGTATCCATCATCGTCAAGGTTCCCGATGATCAATCGCCCGATTTCCTTTTCACGATCGGACAACCCAGAAAATGACAGCTGCCAGATGAGATGATCTTCCAACGAGGTGGCTTTCGCCATGGTTTGTTCATAGGACGGGAACTCGTCCTGCGAGGACGACCGAGACTCGGATCCGCCTATCCGCCGATCGCTTCCAAAGTACTCTTCCCACCCAGCCGCTGAAACTTCATCCGGCGTATCGCGCTCTTCCGGAGTCGACTCCTCCGCATTCGATGGCTCACTGTCTGCCGACGCCGCTGCATCCTCCGCTTTTTCCTCTGCGCTTGTGGCTTCGCTGTCTTCCGCTTCGGCGGGAAGATCCTCCAAGAGCGGATTTTCCATCAGATGTTGCGTGAGGCTCTGCTGGAGCTCGAGTCGAGACAATTGCAGCAGCTTGATTGCCTGCTGCAATTGGGGAGTCATGATCAGTTTTTGACTCAGTCGAAGATCCAGCCTGAGCTTCATACTCCCACACCCTTGCGTGTCATAGCTTGAACCGTTCTCCTAAGTAGACTGCGCGCGCCGTTTCACTTTTGACGATGGATTCTGGGGACCCGGCCTCAAGAATCAACCCTTCGTTGATGATGTAGGCTCGATCTGTGATGGACAGCGTCTCCTGAACATTGTGATCGGTAATCAAAATACCGATCTCCTTTTCTTTCAGTCTGGTAATAATGTGTTGGATGTCGGCGACGGCAATCGGGTCGATCCCTGCAAAGGGTTCGTCAAGCAACATGAACGATGGGCTCGTGGCAAGCGCCCTCGTAATTTCCAGCCGCCGGCGTTCACCACCTGACAACGCATAGGCCATACTCGTCCGAATATGGCTGAGATCCAGCTCCTTGAGAAGGGCCTCGACCCGGTCGCGACGCTCCGACCGAGAATAGTCCAGCATCTCAAGAATTGCTAGAATATTGTCTTCAACCGACAACCGCCGAAATACAGACGATTCCTGGGGAAGATACCCGATTCCTTTTCGCGCGCGTCTGTACATCGGTAAATCCGTGATCGTCTCTTCCTTGAGAGCGATCGCCCCTTCATCAGGCTGGCACAGGCCGACGATCATATCGAAAATGGTGGTCTTCCCAGCCCCATTGGGTCCCAGCAAGCCCACCACCTCACCGGCGCGCACTTCGATCGAGACGCCCTTCACGACCTTGCGCGCGCGAAAGCTTTTCACCAAGCCCGTTGCGCGTAACCAGTCACCGTCTGCCCTGGTCACAGAAGAGCCCGTCGGCGGCGCATTTCCCTGAACTGCCTCGATCACTTGGCCGCTCCCCCGTCCGACTCGATCCGCACATGTGAGCCGCCCTCCACTACGCTCCGATCCTCTGCCAAGAACATCGTAATTTGTTTACCGCTGACTCTGGTTCCCTTATCCCAAGCCACCGGGTCGCCGGTCAGAACAATTTTATCTCCATCATGATAGTAGACAGCTTTCTCGCACGTCGCACTCCCTGAGTCCTTCTCGATCTTTACTCGTCCGGTCGCCTCAATCTTGTTGACCGATCGATTCGACACAGTCGGCACCGCATCAGGCCCTTTTGAAGGCGCGACGCCCTTGACGACCTCATGTCCTTTTTGATTATCGTTCGCGAGGGAATCCTGTACACGAAATAGCACAACCATGCGATCGGAATAGACAACCAGCGATCCACGAGTCAGTACGACCGCTCCCTCAAAAACCGCTTGGCTGTCCTGATTTCTTACGGTCATCTTCTTGGCCGTAATGGTTGTGCTGACCGCTTGATCAACACCGCCTTTGGGAATAGCCGCGTCAGCCGATTCGCTCAATGAAGCCATCCCGAACGGGAGCACATTAAGAAGCAGGAGCCAAATCCACATGTACATCCTCAAGCACTTCAAATTCTTCACGGTCCAAATGTCCCAACAACCCACGTCCTCTTACCTCTAACCCATGTCCAACGATACGCACAGGATCTTGCGTACGGATCTCTCTCGTTTCATCGGTCCAAGCCAGATGATTGGTGTAAATCACGTACCCGCTCTCAGTGCGAATGACGAGCGGCTCTGATCGATTCGCGAGCACAAAGTTCTTCGTCTCCGTGTTTAATGTCCCTTCATCTCCGGTCACCGTCAGATCCTTTCCCTGCTGACCGAATAATGTGACTTCAACGACTCGAAGCATCGCTCTTCTCTCCCGTTCAAAGAGCCGGGCCTCTTGCGCCTGCACCTGCCATTGAACTGTATCTCCCTTCGTTTGGGTAAAGGTAAACTGAGAGATCGTCGCATCAGCGCTGTCCATGGAGCCAGGCGCTACTGCCGTCGGGGCGGGAACCGTCGTCGAATTGGTCACAAGCAGATACACAAGGAAACTGGCCAATACCGCACTGAGCGCTAACAAACCTCCTCGTACCCAGCGTTGCCACACGGTGTTCCTGCTCCATTCTTTAATAGCAATAAGAGAGCTGGCACGATGGTAGCATGTGCTCAATACCCTGTAAACTTATGCCGGAACCACGGCATGATCTACCCGGTAGCGATGAGGTCTGTTACCCCGCTCTTCCGAGCGGGGCATCGTCGAAAATTTGTGTGAACGAGACGGGAGAATTGCTGAACCATTACCGCGACAGCGCACACGAACAAGTCTCGCGGACAGGAAGCCTAGCTGGCAGCAGGACTCGCGGGAGTGGATGCAGCAGGCGCCTGCTTCTTTGCGGATGCAGTCTCCGGCCGAGTGACGAGTTCGATCGCGACAAGCTTCGCCGCATCGCCGATGCGGCGTCTCGTCTTCACCATTCTCGTATAGCCACCGGAGCGGTCCTTGAATCGAGACGCCACATCACTGAATAATTTTGAGACCACGTCCTTGCTCCGGATAAATGCAAGGGCTTGCCGACGAGCCGGCAATGTTCCTTCCTTGCCAAGCGTAATCATCCGGTCCGTGAAGCCTCGAATTTCTTTCGCCTTGGCTTCAGTCGTCTCAATGCGCTCATGTTCGAGCAGCGAGGTCACGAGACTTCGGAACAGCGCCCATCGATGTTTGGTCTGTCGTCCGAGCTGTCTGCCTTTTTTTCTATGACGCACGGGTTCCCTCTTGTTTCGTTACTCGCTCTTCGGACTACCGCTGCTCTGCTGCACTGTATCCAGCTTTACACCGAGCCCCAGGCCCATCTCCGTTAAGATTTCCTTAATCTCGTTGAGCGATTTCTTGCCGAAGTTTTTCGTTCTCAGCATCTCTCCTTCGGTCTTCTGAACTAAATCGGCGATGGTCTTGATGTTCGCATTCTTCAAGCAGTTTGCGGCACGAACCGACAACTCCAGCTCGTTCACGCTACGGAACAGATGCTTATTGACCTCACGTTGCGCCTCATCGCCCCCAAGATCGGCGCGTCCTTCGGTCCGTTCGTCGGGATTAATAAAGATATCGATGTGATCGCGCAGAATGCTGGCCGCCGTGGACAACGCATCCCGCGGCGAGATGGTCCCGTCTGTCCAGATCTCCAAGGTCAATTTATCGTAGTCGGTCATGCGACCGACGCGCGCGTTCTCCACGTGAAAGTTCACACGTTTGATGGGGGAAAACACCGAATCGATCGCGATCACACCGATCGGCAGCCCCTCTTCTTTATTTCGCTCAGCCGGCACGTACCCCCGCCCATGCTTTACCGTCATTTCCATATCGAATGAGGCATTCTTGTCTAACGTCGCAATATGGAGATTCGGGGTTAAAATGGTCACATCCGCATCATGAAGAATATCGGACCCCTTCGCTTCACCGGGTCCCTTCTTCTTGAGGCGAAGCGTCTTCGGCTTATCCGTATGCAAGGCAAGCCGCAGCCCTTTCACGTTCAAAATGATGGAGGTCACATCTTCCGTGATGCCAGGAATCGTTGAAAACTCATGCAGGACCCCTTCAATCTTGACAGTGGCCACTGCCGCTCCCGTCAGCGACGACAACAGCACGCGCCGTAACGCATTACCGACTGTTGTCCCAAACCCACGTTCATAGGCCTCTGTCGTAAACCTGCCGAACGTTTGGTTATGCGTATCCTTGTCGACTTCCACCCGCATTGGGATCTGAAAGTCCTTCATCGCTTTAATCATGACTCCCCCTTCATCTCATCGAGTAGCCAACCACTGAACGGCGCCTGTTCGCCGCAGCGGCCGACACCCATTCCTCCAGTTCCGTATCTACCTGGAATACAACTCCACCACCATCTGCTCATTGACTGGCAGCGAAATCTGATCTTTCGACGGCAGCGTCCGCACCACGCCTTTAAATGCCGTCTTGTCCAGCTCCAACCACTCTGGAATGCCTCGCCCATCAACCGACTCCAAGGCGGCTTGGATCGAGATCAGTGTGCGGCTTCGCTCACGAACGCTGATGATGTCGCCTGCCTTCACCTGCGCGCCAGGCACATTGATCTTACGACCGTTCATGGTCAGATGCCCATGGCTGACCAGTTGCCTGGCTTCTTTTCGCGAGGCGCCGAACCCAAGTCGGTAGGCCACATTATCCAGCCGGCATTCCAGCAATCGTAAGAGCACCTCGCCGGTAATACCGGTCTGGCGTTCTGCACGCTCAAACACACCGCGGAACTGGCATTCCATCAGGCCGTAAATTCTGCGCAGCTTCTGCTTCTCCCTGAGCTGAGTGCTGTATTCTGAATTCCTCGGGCGCTTCTGTCCATGCTGGCCCGGAGGATAGCTCCGTCGCTCGATGGCGCATTTTTCCGTCATACAACGCGAACCTTTCAGGAACAACTTCTCACCCTCTCGTCGACACAACCGACAGACGGGGCCGCGATACTTTGCCACTGCTCTACCTCCGGTTACCGGACATCACCACACTGGTGCGTCCAACAAATCTCGTGTGTTCTACTTTCCCAACATACGCCACTAGACGCGACGCCGCTTAGGCGGACGGCATCCATTGTGCGGAATGGGAGTCACATCGCGAATCATATGAATCCGTAATCCAGCAGCTTGAAGAGATCGGATCGCCGATTCACGACCTGACCCAGGCCCATTCACATAGACATCCACCGTGCGCATTCCACTTTCCATCGCCTTCCGCGCGGCAGCCTCGCCGGCCCGCTGAGCGGCAAACGGTGTGCTTTTCCGGGAGCCCTTGAACCCCTGGTTCCCTGAGCTTGCCCACACGATCGTGTTGCCGCTCATGTCGGTGATGGTGACAATCGTGTTATTGAAGGAGGCCTGGACGTGGGCGACTCCGCTCTGCACGATCCGGCGCTCTTTCTTCTTCCCTTTTTTGATGCTCATACAGGCTCCCTACTCAAGTAACAGCCCCGCGCTACGCCGAACGCGCAGGCGGTTTCGGTTTGCTTCCCACACCGGAGCGACGTCCCTTTCTCGTCCGCGCATTCGTCTTGGTCCGCTGGCCTCTGACCGGCAACCCTTTCCGATGGCGCAGACCACGGTATGTGCCGCTATCGATCAATCGTTTGACGTTCATCGAGAAGGTTTTTCTCAGGTCGCCTTCGACCTGATAGCCTTCCTGAATGATTTCTCGAATCTTGACGATATGCTCTTCGCTCAAATCCTTCACACGAATTGCGCCGTCAATGCCTGCCTTGCTCAGGATAGAGAGCGCGGATGCCCGCCCAATCCCATAGACGTAGGTCAAGCCGATGTCCACCCGTTTCTCTCTCGGCAAATCAACCCCGGAAATACGAGCCATAGTTCCTCCTAGCCTCTTCCTCTATCTTCTAAGCAGCCGCGGCTGGGTGAGCCTCAACTGCGCGCATCGAACGAGCGCCGTCTTATCGCGCGCGTTCTGCGAGCACGGAGGCCACCCATCCCCGGCTGCCCCCTACCCTTGGCGCTGTTTGTGGCGCGGATTCTCGCAGAGGATTCGTACCACACCCTTGCGCCGAACCACCTTACATTTCGCACAGATCGGCTTGACGGATGATCGCACTTTCATATCTATATCGCGCTCCTACTTAAACCGATAGGTGATCCGCCCACGAGTCAGATCGTACGGTGACAGTTCCACGGTCACTTTATCGCCGGGAAGAATACGAATAAAGTGCATGCGCATTTTCCCGGAAATATGCGCGAGAATCTTATGGCCATTATCCAACGACACACGAAACATCGCATTCGGTAACGTTTCGTTTACCGTACCCTGAATTTCGATGACATCTTCTTTCGGCACGTAGCGCAACCCCTTCTGGCCAAACTTCCCGACCGCATCACCTAGTTCCCTAGAGCTGACTCAAAATACGCGGCGGCCCATTCGGCTCAATCACAATCGTATGCTCAAAATGCGCCGAGAAACTCCCGTCTACCGTCACCGCCGTCCAGCGATCCTCAAGAACCTTGACGGCGGCGGCGCCCATATTGACCATCGGTTCGATGGCAAGGACCATCCCTGCCTGCAACCGTGGTCCTTGCCCAGGCTTCCCATAATTCGGCACCTGCGGCTCTTCATGCAACTGTCGGCCAATTCCATGGCCGACGAACTCTGTCACGACTGAATACCCGGCAGATTCCACATGCTTCTGAACCGCGTACGAAATATCCGACAACCGATGGCCCACTACCGCCTGCTCGATTCCGAGATACATCGCCTCTTCAGTCACTTGAACCAAGCGAGCGTACTGTTCGGCTGTCCGTCCCACCGGGACGGTAACTGCCGAATCCCCGTAAAACCCACCGACAATCGCCCCAAGATCAAGCCCGATGATATCGCCCTCCTTCAGCACTCGCTTGGAGGGAATCCCGTGAACAACCTGATCATTCACCGAAGCACAGAGTGTCTTGGGGTAATTCCGATACCCTTTAAACGCCGGCTTCGCACCACGAGACCGAATCTCTTCCTCGGCTAAGCGGTCAAGCTCATCAGTTGTAATGCCAGCCCGTACAACCTTCTGCAATATTTGCAGCGTCTCTGCCACCACTTTTGACGCCTGAGCCATTACCGCAATCTCATCCGGCGTCTTGAGAATGATCATGTCCCCTGGTACGGTGCCAGCTCCTGTGCAAGATGCCGAAACACGGCATCTACAGCACCCGATGCATCCATCGGAAACAACAATTTCCGCTCACCATAATAACGGACAAGCGGAGCCGTCTGCTCGTCATAGACTTTCAGACGCATCTCAATCGCGTCGCGGCGGTCATCGCTGCGCTGCACAAGCGGTTCGCCGCATCGATCGCACAGGCCCTCTACGGTGGGCGGTGCAAAATCTACATGGAACGTCGCTTGGCACTTCGGGCAACTTCGGCGCCCGCTCAATCGCCGCACAACATCCTCACGGGAAACCTGGAAATTCACAACCCGGTCCAGGGCGATCCCTTTGGAGTTCAACACCGATCCCAACGCTTCCGCCTGCGGAACAGTCCTGGGAAATCCATCCAGAACAAATCCATTGGCGCAACTGGGATCAGCTAACTTCTCCCTCACTAACCCAATCACCACGGCATCAGGAACCAAACTTCCCTGATCCATGTAACTCTTCGCTTCGAGACCCAGTGTCGTCCGATTACGAACCGCCTCGCGGAGAAGATCGCCGGTCGAAATCTTCGCTACTTGAAACTGCGCCGTAATACGATCGGCCTGCGTTCCCTTGCCTACTCCTGGTGCGCCGAGAAACACCACACGCATAGTTGTCCCGTCACCCGCTCCGTCCGCGAAGAGGAGCCATGCCCTTGCCGAGAAACCCTTCGTAATTCCGCATGAGCATGTGAGACTCAATCTGCTGAGCCGTATCGAGACCGACACCGATGACGATCAGTAATGATGTGCCGCCGAAATAGAACGGCACATTCAGTTTATAGATCAATAACTCCGGGATCACACACACGATCGCGAGGTAAATCGACCCCGCAAACGTAATGCGCGTGAGCACTTTATAAATGTAGTCTGAGGTCCTGGTGCCCGGGCGAATTCCTGGAATAAAGCCACCGTACTTTTTCATGTTGTCTGCCATATCCACCGGGTTCAAGACCACGGCGGTATAAAAGAAGCAGAAAAACAGAATCAGACCAACGTACATCAGTGTATAGAGCAGCGACCCGGGCGCGAGCTGAGCGCCGAAGGCCT
>DATIQH010000402.1:0-8379 GCA_035471155.1 Nitrospiraceae bacterium
ATTTGCACGAGCTAACGGATCATATGTTCGACCTTGTCGTGAGCATTTTCGGGGCTATGTTCGCGCCAAAACCGTTTGATGTGGCCAAGGAGATGGTACGCGTGACCAAGCCAGGCGGGCGGATTGTGATGGGGAACTGGATTCCCAATGATCCGACATTGGTCGCACAAATCTTGAAAATCAGTTCCTCATACTCGCCGCCACCGCCGGAAGGTTTCGTGAGTCCGATGACGTGGGGAATCGAAAGCCACGTGATCGAGCGATTTGCAGCCGCCGGGGTTCCACAAGAGAAGATCTCGTTCATCAGAGATACGTTTAACTTCAACTTTCCTAGCGCACCGTCCACGCTGGTTGAGGCATTCAGAAAATATTACGGGCCAACCATGAATGCGTTCGAAGCGGCGGAAAAGAATGGTCGAGCCGGTGATTTGCAGAAGGAGCTGGACGTTCTGTTCACCAGCCAAAACACAAGCCCACGCAAGGATGTCACGTCCATTCCCGCGACCTTCTTGCGCGTAACTGTTTACGTGTAGTTTCCCAGGAACCTTCCACAATGCATGGGGCCGCATAGCCCAGATTGAGCACCAGGCAAGCCAGGGCTCCGGTTTCAAGATTCCAGCCCGACAACAGCCACGGCGATCCGGCATTCTTTGTTCCCTGCCTGCTCTCTTCACCTCTCACTTTTACCCTTCACAAATCGATAGACCGGACTGACGCGGGAACGTAGAATGTTTTCGGTCCGTCCTCACATGTGTTACGACGCTATGCGCGCTGCGACAGTTCGCTCCATAATTCTTGCTCTCATCTGCTTGCCACTCTTAGGGCTCGTCGATGTCCAGAACCACTCTGTCGAGGTCTTGCCTCACTGGAAAAAAGGAGAAACGTTTCGTCTCGAAGTATCGCGGGCGCGCGTGAAGTCTGCCGATGGCAAGTCTACGATAACAGGTAAGACTCGCACTGACTTTACGATTGAGGTGCTCAGCGCCAATGACGATGGATACCTTGTGGGCTGGACCGCAGGGGAGACCAAGTTCGACTCCCCTTCTCAGGCTGAGCATTCCTTCCTTCGACAAGTCGTCAATCTCATGACTGGACTTCAGATCATTCTGGAAATCGATTCGCATGGAGCCATTAGAGGAGTCCGGAACTGGAAGGAACTCAGAGCGAAGGCACTGAAAGCCCTGGATGCCCTGGCGACAACCGAAGGCTTACAGAAGAAGAATCCTGACAAAGCACTCATGTCCAGCCTGCGGGCACAATCGGAATCCATGCTTGGAACCAAAGAGCAGGTCGAAGAGCTGTGCACGCGCGAAGCCAAGGTATATTTCATGGTTCTCGGGAGAGAATATTCCGGCAAGAAAGCGTATGAGTACGAGGACCTGTTGCCGAATCCACTCGGCGGTGATGCCTTCCCGACCCATGCAAGAATGGCCTTGAAAACGTTCGACACTCAGGCGGGCCGAGCCGTGATTACGTGGGACCAAACAGCCGATCCTAAGCACGCAGCACGGATTCTTGATTCAATGGTCAAGGAGATGACCACACGTTTGGGGAAACAACCACTGGACGGAGAGTTCCCCAAAGCGATTTCAATGGATGACCATGCCGAAATCGTTGTAGATGTGGACACGGGATGGGTCAGGACGCTCACGCATGCGAGGTCTGTGAATTTTGGCGATCGCGCCCAAGTAGATGCCACATCGATTACCAGAACGGCGAAATGACGTCGTCGTACACGAAGCACAAGTGAAATAGCTTTTCCCCTTTATCTCTCCACGTCTGCGTCGGAGGCAAGACATGTAGCAACAGACCGCACCCTTCGCTCAACCGGATATGATATCGGCGTAGAACCCACAGAACCCGCCGGTACGTTGAGTGCCTCGCAGCTGCGCTCCATACCACGCTAATTGCTTACCAAATGAATTAGGAATACACTTCCCAAAAATTGCCTCCAATGCTCGCGAATAGATCATGGCTGTTTACAAACTAACGCTCATGCCTGTTTGGGAGTTGTGTAAGAAGCCCACCATCGTAGCAACGGTGTTTGTTGCATGATTTGTCTCTGGTACGTTCGATCCCCATCTCGTTTCTGGTTCTGCTCCTGACGATCCTACTTGTGGACGATTTGACTACAACCGGCACTGTGATCTCTCCCCGACCCTTTTCCTGATTGTGGATTTAGCTATAGGCGTTCTCTTGGCTATACTCTTTCACTATTTGTCAAATCGTAATCAGAAACGACTAGATCAAATAATCGCATCTCAGGAAGCCTTGAGGAATCGACGGATGGATTATGCGGTCCAGCACTTGAAGCAGCTCTTTCAGCTGACTCTTTTCACGATGAGCGTCACGAAACGATCGGTCTCTCACTGTAACTTAACCGTGGGACTGAAAGATGATGAGAAACCAACGTGGATGCAGTCTGTGACGCTCTCTGAACTCAGGAGAGATGAAGCAAAGTTGGGACGTGTGTTGCAATCAGTGCGGAGCATCCTGACTGCAGCGAATGATGTGCTCGACCCTGAACTGGTAAACAGGGTAGGTGGTGTGTGCAACTATCTTGGCGAAATATCTGTAGAGCAACAAGCGGACGGTACGATGGAGTTTCCAAAATATGAAGTTTGCAGGATTAAGGTACGCTATTTGATCGAGCTGCTTCAAACCTATTCCCGTGAGACTCGGTCGTTCAAAGACGTGGTTGAAGAACCGTATGGAACTTCTCCCATCGATTCTCGGCCTGATCTTGCAGAGGAGGTCAAATACTAAATGGCACCACGTGATGACAACGAGCGAAATCTAAGCGGACGCGATTATAAAAAGGCATTCGTCAATTTTCATCCAATAAAACTCAAAGGATTATGACCTTAAAACCTGTTGAGGTTCTACTGGACGCTCAAGCAGATGCCGGCGGAGGAGTCCACACGATTGATTTCAACAAGGGCGATATCATCATTAAACAGTCGGGCATGTATCTTATCATCGCGGGTCCGCAGCTTGGTAAGGTGAGAGGCGCCACTCCCCGTTGGATCGATCTATGGCTCAGGGTGAATAATATCGATATGCCGAATTCGAACATTCGGGCTGTCATCATCGATCCCCAGGAAAAGACTGTTGGCATCATGAACTCTGTGTTGCCTCTCAATAGAGGGGATACACTGAATATTGTGATGCAGCGGAGACCATCGAGGAAGGCATGGGACTTGAGGCGATTGCGCCGGACGGTGAACCTACCATTCCGAGTATTATCATCACCGTCATCCAACTAGATTGAAGTATCAGTGGTCACCTCGGCTGTTCGCCTAACTGCTCGTAGCTGCCAAAAACTGTGATCGTAGCAGTCCAGCAGTGTGCCAACCACCTGCCGGGATCCAGACTTTCTCCCTTGCGAGGCTTGCAGACTAGAGCCTGTTCATTGCGGTAAAATGCTCCCATGGACCTCGCTCACATTTCGAGTGCAGCGGAACTCCTCACTATCGAGCACCTTCACTTCGGCAAAATTCATCCCCCTGGATTCCTCAAGACCACTATCGGCACCGTCACTGGCACGAGCAAGAAAGCTGTTGCCATAGCGGACTATAGTTCCGGCATGCGCCAGGCTGTTGCGGTCCATATTGATCCACGAAAATTTACGGTAACCATTGCCGGTTCCTATGTGCTGGTTACCCTCAAAGAAGGCGCGAGCAGGTATCCGGTTATCCACAAAGCATGGAAGACAGTGGGCCAGCGTAAAGGGGAAGGAGTGGAGGATTTCTACGGCACAGTCAGCACGTATATCGATTCGGATGGCTTGAAGTGGGAGCATAGATTCGAGAGAGCGCCTCATGAAGATGAGTTGATTGGCTTTGGGAGTAATGGGGAGGAAATCCTTATCATCACTCTGGAAAGCTTCTACCCGACGACTGCTCCCAGCGTCAGTGGCGTGGTAGTATCCCCTTCCCCATAGGAGCCTGCCCATTCGTACGGCTGGTTCCTCCCTGGCAGTTGACAGATTTTCCCTCCGTAGGATACATCTCCCATCTGCGGCTGTTGCGCCGTCGTTTGCGTTACTCCTACAATACGTTTTTCCTGCGAGGCCCTCATGCTCTTTTCGATTCGTCCACTTCCGTCGATCGCGCTTCGATTCCTCGTCGCCCTTGTGCTGTCGATGGCCTGTCACGTCGTACCGGCATGGGCCGACTTTCAGGCCGGCATGGATGCCAATAACCGTGAAGACTACGCCACGGCCTTGCGCGAGTGGCGCCCACTCGCTGAGCAGGGAAATGTCCTTGCGCAGTACAACCTCGGATTGCTGTATCGCAAAGGCAGAGGGGTACCGCAAGACGATGTTCAAGCACGGAAGTGGTATGAAAAAGCGGCGGCACAGGGACAGGCCAAGGCGCAGTTCAACCTGGGGACGTTGTACTTTAATGGAGAGGGAGTCCCGAAAGACTATCAACAGGCCCTGCGATGGTTCCGCCTGGCCGCAGACCAAGGAGAGGCGCTCGCTCAAACGAAAATTGCCATCATGTACGATGAGGGCCAGGGTGTGCCGAAGAATATTGTCCAGGCGTACAAATGGTACAGCCTGGCGGCAACGAATGGAGATAAGCCAGCGCCCCAAATTCTTAATTTGCTCGCCAATGAGATGACTCCGGCCCAGATCGCCGAGGCAAAAAAGCTGGCGCAGGAGTGGAAGCCGAAGGGGAAATGAGCACCGGCATCTCAGGTCTTGGGCCATCCCCACCCCTAACGCCTCACGCCCAATGGCGGTAGTTTGACTTCCCGCTATGAGAAGGCGCAGCATGGACTCTCATATCCATAAAAGACAGGGGTGCACTGTGACCCTTTGTTAACCTGCGCCAATGCACACTCAGAGCATCATTCAACAACAGTGTCTCGCCCTCCCGGTGTTCATGACCGTGAGGGCGTTGTTGTCTCTGTCCGGTAGCCGTCTTTGATATGACGCGATACAGACGTACCATCACCCTAGAAGGAGGCTGAAATGAAACGACTCGCAGCTTTTTCGGCCATACTGACCTTAGCGTCGCCCGCGCTCGCCCTGGCGGAAGAAAGTGGGGGGTATCGAGGAATTGGAACGCTCTACTTCACCTTCATGGGCGCAATCCTGATCTATGGCGTCTACGATGCGTTCGGCAAGATGGCAATGTATGTGGCGGCGCCGTTCATTGTGGTTGGGCTCTACTTGATGTTACCCGCGCACTAGCGGCTGGCGGCAGGGTGCGATGGAAGAGGGGTGGTTTGCCTAATCCAGCCAGTCCTTTTCCTTCAGCTTCCGTGGAAGATATTTTTTCGTGAGATACTGGAAGTCCTTGTTGGCGAGGGCATCCAGTTCGTACTTGAGCCCGCTCGTGAGCATCCGCTTGATCTCTGCCTGCCAGGCCGGTTTCTGAAACCACTGATAGTTCAGCAGTTCTTTTGCGCGGGCGATATCTTTCTCGTTCAGCTTGATCCCAACGTTACGGGGAAGTTCGTACCGTTCTGGATCAGCGCTGGAGAGACCGACGAACTTGGCCTTGGGAATCGCCATCCGTTGACTCTCGAAAGCCAAGTTGATCGAACCTTGCTTGACGACGGAATAAATGTAGTACCCCCAGGGATCGTTATCGACCAAGACATAGACAGGAAGTTTATATTCCTCGTGTAATCGTCGTGCCAAACGGCGAACGCCGCGAGGAGGTTGCCCATTTCCAGTCAACAGCACACAGTTATACCGTCGCCAGAACTTGTCTTCGGAAAGGCGATTCCACTGTGTGCCCTTTTCCACCAAGAGCACAAAGTCCGCCGTGCAACGGCGGATCTCTACATACTCCGGCTCGACAATCGATGGGACCGAGTAACCGCCTTTGCCTAGCTTGGCACAATCCACGCGATCGCCATCGTCTCCGAGCACCAGTGGGCCGACCACACTCCCACCATTCTCGGCTCGCACATGCAACTCTTCACGAAGCGCCACAAGCGACACTTCCAGATCCTCGATAATCGGGTCCGATTCGTCCTGCGTATCGAACGTATTCTCATGCGAGTCCTGAATGGTGTGCTTCGTTCGATAGTAGATCTCTCTGAGCGATGTCGTCAGTTCTGCGCGCTGCAGTTCAGAGAGGGCATCCGCGACCAACATGGTCTGCATAAACTTCTTGGCCATGCCGACGTTGAAAAACGAACGAGCCTGTTTCTTATCTCCCATCTCAAGCAGACCCTTGCGTTCGTTGAAGGTCACGTTCGAAAGGGCACGAATCGGAATCGCCATCGTCGGGTCTTTGGCTCGTTGCGCGGCCGTGATCACCAGGTCGGCCAGCCCGACCAATTTCTTCTGGACGGCCCCATTTTTTGCGACTTTCGTTTTGGCCATACGTGGTCCTACTTTTTCTTCCTTGTTCGGAGTACCCGGCGATCAGCACGACCCACGCCTGCCCGCTGCTGTGCAAATGATCCGCTCTTCCCCTTACCCTGCCCGTTCTTGGCAGACCGAGTTTTTGCAGTCTGTCGCCGTTCAGATTTCTGGGAAACCTGCTGCTCTTCGACTTCTATTTCATCGGAACCGGCAACCGCCGGCGGAATCTCCCCTTCAATGCCTTCCGCTGAGACAATGATGGAATACGGCAGACCTTCCGGTCCTGCGCCGGTCTTGCCGAGTGTTTCATCCGTTTTGACACCGCCGGTCCGCGAGGACGCGATCTTTTGCAGTTGCGCCTTCAGTTTTTCCGTCGGCAATTTCCCGTCTTTCAACCGGTTACAAGCCTCGACGACTTCCTCGATATAGAGTTCGAAAATATTGCGCCGCCGGTATTCACTCGCCGCTCGCTCGCGACGGCGCAGGAAAAGTCCAAGCCTTCTTCCGCACTCTCGAAGCGCCAGGGTAATTTCCTTGTGAATCTCGTCGTACTCCGCAATTGCCTCTTTGGACTCACTCGTAAAAGGCACCCACACGGAAGCGATATGCACGAAGATGACCATCGGCCCTGCCGGCAGAGCCCCGCGTGATTGGCTGATTCCATAGTTGCGCCAGGTTGTGGCCAGCACAGCCTTGAAGATCGCACAGGCGGATTGCTGATAGAGCAACGGAACCCGATTGGCATAGCGAATCACGCGCGCAAGTTCCGCATCTCCTTCTTCCTGCTCCCCTTCGGCCAGCAGCTGCGCCGGCTTCTCCAGCTTCGCCGCACTGTCCGGCGCTTTCCCGAAGGCCAACCCTGCTTCGATGATAAATGGATTCCCTCGATAAACGGAGGGGGGTCGGCTCACCGCGGTGTAGAACTCCCCTTTGATCTGCTTGTACAGACCTGAGAGGATCGCCTTCTCGCCGATCGGCGAAAGGCAGTTAGTCGGCGGCGACATGATCTTCGTCGCTTGAATCTGGTGATAGAGCGTTTCGGCAATTGCGCCACGAACATCACGGGGCTTTGCCTTGGGCGATACCTTCGCCGCCTTGCACATCTCGTCCGCGAGTACGGGCGTCACCCGGCAGAAATCGCTCGACAGAAAACTCGAAAGGGTCTGGTTCTTGGCTTCATGGAGCATCTTGAGGAACATCCCGAACTCGATGCCGTAGGGATGAGGCTTGATTTCTTTCGGCGAGGGCGGCAGTTCGTGATAGGCGCGTGGATATTCCTTTGTCTCGCCCTCCGGCGTTCGGTAGGTCAGCTTCACGTGCGGATTCGCAATCGATGTCTGATCGAGATACTCATCCACTGACGCGCGGCCTTTCTGATATCGGCCTTCGACTTCGATCGCCACCTGCGTGCCGCGAGGCTGATCCCAGTCGATTTGCTTGTTCTCATGGACCAGAGGTTCGTTCTTCTTCGTATCGATCTGCACTTCGAAGTAGTGCGCCGAAGCTTTGGGGCCGGTGCGCGAAATGATCTTTACCGGTTTGCCGGTCGTCAGTTGGCCATACATCCCTGCCGCTGAGATGCCG
This sequence comes from Nitrospiraceae bacterium, assembly GCA_035471155.1. Classification (GTDB taxonomy): domain Bacteria; phylum Nitrospirota; class Nitrospiria; order Nitrospirales; family Nitrospiraceae; genus Palsa-1315. The sequence continues at coordinate 7,916 of DATIQH010000402.1, forward strand.
ATTCCCTGCTGACCACGGCTCATGCGCAGACGATGGAACTTAGAGCCGTATAAGAGTTTCGCAAAGATCCGAGGAATCTGCTGGCGGACGATCCCGGGGCCGTTATCCGCCACCGTTACTCGAAAGCGTGTCGCCTGACTTGCGGGCGGCGCAGCTGAAGATCCGATTGACACAACCTCCAGCTGTACCGTGACATCGGGAAGAATCCCCGCCTCCTCACAGGCATCCAACGCGTTATCGACTGCTTCCTTGACGCAGGTCAGCAGGGCTTTGCGCGGGTTGTCGAAACCGAGTAAGTGCCGGTTCTTGGTAAAGAACTCGGAGATGGAAATCTCCCGCTGCCGCGCACCCATTTCCACCGCCACTTGTCTTTCTGCCGGTAGCGTTCCCCGCCCAGCAAATGTTTTGCCAATTCAATCACCGAGCGCAGCGCCGTATTGACCGATTCTTTCGGTTCCACATGC
>DATIQH010000403.1:0-18053 GCA_035471155.1 Nitrospiraceae bacterium
GTCGCAGTAGTCGGTGATGGGGATGCAGCGGACGAGCTCCATCACGAAGTAGGGGCGACCGCGCACAGGGGTCAGGGGACAGGAGTCAGGAGTCAGTAGATGCCAGAGGTCAGGCATGAGGAGTGAACTGGTGAAGATGCAACACAACGGAACCGTCGCCGTACGTCTGACCTTTCACACGCTTGCGTTGGCGGTGCTTGTCCTGGCGATTGCCGGTTGCAGCGGGTCGAAAGTCACCACAAAATCTTCTCAGGAATTGCCGCGCTATCAGATTCGTACCATCGCGTTGTTGCCGTTCACAACTCTCGAGACGCCGCAGGTGAGGGATGTAATCGATCATAGTTTCTCGGCGCCGCCGGAAGTTCGCAGATCCGATATGGCGATGTCGGTGCCGCTGAATACTGAGCTGCCTATCAGGCAAACAGCTACCGTGCCGACGGGGGCTGGAGAGATCGTGACGCAATTACTATGGAGCCGGTTGAAGACGAGGCAAGGAATAACCGTGCTTTCGCCGGGCGAGGCAGCGATCACGCTAGACCCTTCGGCCTCAAAACAGTCCACCGGCCAGTCGCTGGCGGTCACGGTGGCAAAACAACTCAAAGCGGATGCTTCGCTGATCGGCCAAGTATTGGTGTACCAGGAACGAGTCGGGGGTCGCTTTGGCGCCAGCCCGGCGGCAACAGTGGGTTTTGAGGCCAAAGTCGTTGCCGTCGACGGGCAAGTCCTGTGGGAAGGGAATTACTATGAGAAGCAGCGGCCGATGATTGAAGATGTAATGGGATTCATCCAACGGAGGGGTATGTTCGTCACGGCGGAAGAGCTGGCGGCGTATGGAGTCGAGCACCTGCTACACGAGTTTCCGTTTGGATCAGTAGTAGAACATTGAGAGGAAGCGGTTCTTTGTATGCTCGTTATTCCTGCCATTGACTTAAAAGATGGCCGTTGCGTCCGATTGCGTCAGGGTGACATGGCGGCTGAAACGGTCTATTCCGACGACGTGCCGGCTGTTGCAAAGCAATGGCAGCAAGCCGGTGCGACGCTGATCCATGTGGTGGACCTCAATGGGGCCGTGGAGGGAGAGCCGCGTAATCTTCCCCAGATTGAGGCGATCATTCGCGTCGTGAGCCTAAATATACAGGTTGGAGGAGGAATCCGGTCGATCGAGACGGTGCGTCGTTATCTTGGGGTGGGTGTGACCAGGGTGGTACTCGGCACTGCAGCCTTGACCGATCGATCTTTTCTGGATAAAGCCTGCCGGGAGTTTCCTCGTCAGATTCTGTTGGGATTGGATGCGCGGGATGGGAAGGTGGCGGTCAAGGGTTGGACAGCGGTATCGGAAACGAAGGCGACAGATCTGCTCAAGGAGCTGGCAGGCTATGCTATAGGCGCCGTCATCTATACGGACATTGCTCGCGATGGTATGTTGGGTGGGCCGAATCTAGCGGCGTTGCGTGAGGTGGTGGAGTTGTCGTCTTTCCCCGTGATCGCTTCCGGCGGGATCTCGCGTGTCGAAGACTTGCAGGCTGTGCAAGCGCTCGGCCCGCGAGTTGAAGGCGCCGTTGTGGGGAAGGCGTTGTATGACGGCAAGTTGGATTATCGAGCCGCTCTTGTGGCTCTTGGTACTACATAGGTGCCAGCCGTGAAGAATTCTCTACCGACATTTTCGTTTCACGTTTCACATTTCACGTTTCACGTGTTGTGATGTTGACCAAACGCATTATTCCCTGCCTCGATGTCAAGGACGGTCGCGTTGTGAAAGGCGTGAGCTTTGTGAACTTGCGTGATGCGGGAGATCCGGTCGAAGTGGCTACAGCCTACGATCATGAAGGAGCCGATGAACTCTGTTTTCTGGATATCACCGCCTCCCATGAAAACCGGAAGACCATCATCGACGTGGTCGAGCAGACGGCGGCGCGAGTGTTCATGCCGCTGACTGTCGGCGGGGGAGTGAGAACGATTGAGGACATCCGGGCGCTGTTGAACGCGGGCGCGGACAAGGTGAGCATCAATACGGCGGCGGTCCAACGGCCGGAATTTGTGAAAGAAGCAGCGGAGCGATTTGGGACGCAATGTATAGTGGTCGCGATCGACGCCAAGCGCCGTATTGCACCGGCAACAGGGTGGGAAGTGTTTACCCACGGGGGTCGCAAATCCACCGGTCTCGATGTGATCGATTGGGCAAAGACGATGGCGCAGTATGGGGCAGGTGAAATTTTGCTCACGAGCATGGATCAGGATGGGCAACAGAAGGGCTATGATCTTGCCTTGACGGCTGCTGTGTCGGAGGCCGTATCGATTCCGGTAATCGCGTCGGGCGGTGTGGGAAACTTGAACCATCTCTACGAAGGATTCGTCAAAGGCAAGGCCGACGCGGTGCTGGCCGCGTCTATTTTCCATTTCCGGACTCACACGATTCAGGAGGCGAAAGTCTACCTTCGTCAGAAGGGAGTGGCGGTTCGATAAATGGATATAGGGCGTTTGAAATTCGATGCGCAGGGGCTGATTCCGGCGGTCGTGCAGGATTGGAAGGATGGCACAGTCCTGATGGTGGCGTTCATGAACCAGGAGGCCCTGCAAAAGACCGTCGAGACGAAGTCTGTGCACTTCTGGAGCCGGTCGCGCCAGACGCTATGGGAAAAGGGTGAGACTTCCGGCCACAAGCTGCAACTGAAAGACATGTTTCTCGATTGTGATGGCGATGCCCTTCTCGTGAAAGTTGAGCCGGTCGGCCCGACGTGCCATACAGGAGAGCGGACTTGCTTCTTTTCCCGTCTGGACTCGCCGGAAACGAAGACGTCCGAGTCCTGGGGCGGCATTCTCGAACGCCTCTACCAGACGATTCAGGAGCGGAAGCGTCAGCCATCGAGTGAGTCGTATACCTCCACACTGCTGCAAGGCGGTGTCGATCGTATCCTGAAAAAAGTCGTCGAAGAGGCTGGCGAGGTGGCGATTGCAGGGAAGGGCGGAAAAAAGGACGAGATTGTCTACGAAACAGCAGATCTGCTGTTCCATACCTTGGTGGCGTTGGGCTACCACGGCATCACGCTTCAAGAAGTCTATCAGGAGTTGGCGGCTCGGTTTGGGAAGTCTGGCTTGAGAAAAGGACCCATCTCATGAGCGAGTGCCTCTTTTGCAAAATCGTCGCGCGGACCATTCCCGCAGCGCTCGTCTATGAAGACGATCTGGTGGTTGCATTCGACGATATCAATCCCCAGGCGCCGACACACGTGCTCGTCATTCCTCGAAAGCATGCGGCCTCGATAGCGGAACTGCAAGATTCGGATGGTGGACTACTTGGGCATTTGATGCTGGCCGGCAACAAGATTGCGAAATTGAAGGGGGTTGCCGATACCGGGTATCGTTTCGTCGTCAATACCGGTGCGCATGGCGGCCAGAGTGTGTTTCACCTGCATCTGCATGTGTTGGGCGGACGGCACATGGCCTGGCCTCCCGGTTAGCAGGAGGCTGAAAAAGTCCGCCAGCATCGTTCAGATCCTCAACGTACCGATCGAGATTTTCGGAAGTCGGAAGACTGGAGGGAGTTTTTCCGTTCGCCGAGACCCATAGAACGGGCGAACGGCCCCACGAAGTGCGGTCGGTACCTCCTCCGGTCTTCACTCACTGCGGCCTTGCCTGCGGAACGGCGCGTCTTGGCGCGCCGGGGTGGGCGGGTGAGAACCGTGGCCTTTTTGAGCCTCCTGCGAGGTCGTGTCCCGTTGTCCCAGATAGGTGGACCAGTGGATTACCTGCAGGTAGCCATCGTTTTCTCGCAACCTGCTAGTGCCGTATCGCCACGTTGACAGATTTCTTTCCCGTCTGTTACCCTGACCGGTCTATTTTTCGACCACTTACAGTCATCTTTCTCACCTCCGCGAGGTGGGGAAATAGGAGCCGCGACTCTCGTGGGCCGAGGTCTGATTTCTGAAGATGTGATCAATCAAGTCAGGGACCGGGTCGATATCGCTGAAGTCGTCGGACACCACGTGAGTTTGACCCGGACCGGCCAGAATTTGAAGGGGCTCTGTCCGTTCCATCAGGAAAAATCACCCTCCTTTACGGTTAGTCCTTCCCGCCAGATTTTTCACTGTTTCGGATGCGGTGCGGGCGGCAACGTGTTTACGTTTCTGATGCGGATTACCGGCGCGAATTTTCCTGAGACTGTCCGTGAGCTCGGGCAGAAATTCGGGATTGAGGTGCCGGACAGCGGGCCGAGTGCAGGGCCTCATGCGGCACAGGCGAGCCGCATTGAATCGCTCAATCGGGCAGTGACGGTGTGGTTTCAACAGAACTTGCAGGATGGAGTAGCCGGTGCAACGGCTCGGGACTACTTGGCCGGCCGGGGCATTCAGGCTGAGACGATCGAACGATTTGTCATTGGCTGTGTGCCGGCTGAGTGGGACGGGCTTATCAAGGCGTTGAGCAAGCAAGGGTTTTCACAGAGCGATCTTGCCGCCGCTGGATTGACGGTGGCACGCGAGCATGGGTCGGGAGGCTACGATCGTTTTCGTGCCCGCGTGATGTTCCCTATTACGGATCTGCGTAAGCGGGTCGTCGGTTTTGGAGGGCGTATCCTCGGCGAGGGGACTCCGAAATATCTCAATTCGCCGGATACTCCCTTGTTCAAGAAGGGGCAGACTCTCTATGCGTTGGATCTTGCGCGGGAAGCGGTGGCTCGGCTGAAGACCGTGATCGTGGTGGAAGGGTATTTCGATGCAGTTGCGCTACATCAAGCCGGGCTGACTCACACGGTCGCCACGCTGGGGACAGCCCTGACGGCAGAGCATATTCAAGTGCTGAGACGGTTTGCCTCCAAGGTCGTATTGTTATTCGATCCGGATCAGGCCGGAGTTCGTGCCGCATTGCGAGGGCTCGATTTGTTTGTGAACAGCGGACTCGGAGTGAAAGTCGTGACCTTACCGGCCGGCGAGGATCCTGATACCTATGTGCGGAAGGAAGGGCCGGAAGCGTTTACTCGGTTGGAAGAGCAGGCTCCAAGCCTCTTGGACTTTGCTCTCGAGCATAGCTTGAGCTCAGCAGAGTCCAGTACGATTGAAGGACGTATCCGCAGCGTGGACGATGTGCTGAGGATTTTGCAAAAGAGCGAGCATCCGATCGAACGAGAAGAACGGATTCGCGTGGTTGCGGAACGGTTGGGGATTGGCCAGCAACGGTTAATCGAACGGTATCCGGCGCTGGTGCAGCCGGAGGGACGTCGTCCGGTGGCCGCGCAATCGACCGGTCCCGCATCGTCGATCTTCAAGGGTGCGAGCGAAGAGCGGGATCTGGTGTATTTGCTGCTGCACGGGCACCTGACGCCTGCCGATGTGCAACGTCTGAAGCCCGAGGCCTTCTCGGTTCCGGCCTGTCGGTCCCTCGTTGAGACGGCATTGAATCACCTCGATCGAGACGGCCGGGTCGGGCTTAGGTTGCTGCTGGATGCAGTGGTGGACGACCCAGATTGCGGGTCACTCGCGACGGAATTGTCGATGCAAGAGGAATATCTCGACAACGACAATCTCAAAGCACATGTGATGGGTTGTTTAGATACGTTAGACCGAAAGCGAGCGGAATCCGTATTTCGAAATCTGATCGTGCAGCTCAAGGCCGCCGAACGGGAAGGCCGTACGGAGGACGCGCGGATGTTGAACGCACAAGTCAATGAATTGCGAATGCGCAAAGCCGGTCGGCCCTCTACCGGAATGTTGTCCTTAGTGAAGGAGTAGTCATGGCGAAACCAGAGTTGCTCGGCGAAGTGAAAAAGCTGATCTCGATGGGGAAAGAGAAGGGCTTTTTGACGTACGACGAGCTGAATAGCACGTTGCCCGCGGAAGTGGTGTCCTCAGAGCAGTTCGGCAGCATCATGACGATGTTCGGCGAAATGGACATCGAGATTGTCGATGCCCCTGAGGGAGAGCGGATCAGGAAAGCCCGGGACACAGAAGACTCAAATGAGGACGCTGAGGATGCCGAGGGTGAAGCCGGCGCTGGATCCGGGGAGGAAAATGAGAAGGAGGAAAAGGAAGAAAAGGAGATCGATCTCACTCCCGGCGCGCTCAGCCGGACCGACGACCCGGTTCGACTCTACCTCAAAGAGATGGGCAGTGTGGCGTTGCTGAGTCGTGAAGGGGAAATCGAGATCGCGAAACGCATCGAAGAGGGGAAGAAGGACATCGCCTCGGTTATCTATGGGATGCCGATGACGATTGAGTTTGTCCTCGCCCTGTACGATCAGCTCAAGAGCGGGACGATCGATGTGCGTGAGATCGTTCCGATCGTAGAGACCGAGGAGGAATTCGAAGAAGAACAAATCCAGCGGGATTATGAAGAACTCCGAGTGAAGACGCTCGAAGGGCTGAATTCCGTCCGAAAAATCTCGACCTCGCTCAAGAGTCTCTACGAAGTGGCCCGGCATGCTAACAGCGATCCTGCGAAGCAGAAGAAGATCAAGAAGCAGATCGATACGATTCGCGATCAGGTCGTCGAGAAGATGGAATCCGTCAACCTGCATGGCGTGCTGAAGGATCGGATGGTGCAGCGTGTGCGGGAGTTGGCGATTCAGATCCGGACGGCGGAGCGGGAGATCATCAGTTGTCAGCGGCGGCTTGGAATCAGCGGTGAGGCCGGTGCCGAGGCCCTCAAGAAGCTCTGCCGTGATCGGAAAAATTTCCTCGCCGTCAAACGCAAAACGAGTTGCTCTGAGGAGGCGCTCACCGAAATAAAAAAGGTGTATCAGGCGGCGAAGGGCCGGATTCGAACACTCGAGACCGAAGAGGCTCTCGTATCCGCAGAAGAGATTAAAGATGCAGTCAAGCATCTGGATGTGGCAGAGGACAAGGTTAAGCGTGGGAAAGCCGAACTGGTCGAGGCGAATCTTCGTCTCGTCGTCAGCATCGCCAAGAAGTACACGAACCGCGGTCTCCAGTTCCTCGACTTGATCCAGGAAGGCAATATCGGCCTGATGAAGGCCGTCGATAAGTTCGAATATAAGCGCGGCTACAAGTTCAGCACCTATGCCACCTGGTGGATTCGCCAGGCGATTACCCGCGCGATCGCCGATCAAGCCCGGACGATCCGTATCCCTGTGCATATGATTGAGACCATCAACAAGCTGATTCGAACCTCCCGCCATCTGGTTCAGAAACTCGGCCGCGAACCGACGCCGGAAGAAATAGCCGAGCGTATGGATCTGCCGCTCGATAAGGTGCGGAAAATTTTAAAAATCGCGCGCGAGCCGATTTCTCTGGAGACCCCGATTGGCGAGGAAGAGGACAGTCATTTGGGAGACTTTATCGAGGACAAGAAAGCTGTGTCTCCTCTGGAAGCGGCGATCCGGTACGATCTCCAGCGCCAGATCAACAGCGCACTGGAAACGCTCACGCCGAGGGAAGAGAAAGTGCTGCGGAAGCGGTTCGGCATCGGCGAAGCGACCGACCATACCCTGGAAGAAGTCGGTCAGGATTTCGAAGTGACCCGCGAACGTATCAGGCAGATCGAGGCCAAGGCGTTGCGCAAGCTGCGTCATCCAAGCCGGAGCAAGAAGCTACGCAGCTTTGTGGAAAGTCTGTGATGCGTCATGGAATGGTTCCTCTCGGGATTTGACTCCCCTCGCCGGACAGCCTAAAATTGGCTGTTCGTGTCTGTGGGTCAGGCACGAGAGAGTCATCCGCCTGATCGGGCCCATAGCTCAGGTGGTTAGAGCGGCTGACTCATAATCAGCTGGTCCTAGGTTCAAGTCCTAGTGGGCCCACCAGCGCAGCCGTGGAACTCATCGCCGAGGGCGTTGTTTAGAACAGTAAGGAATAGGAGCGCGTTGAACCAGAATCTCTCCCCCCTTATCGAACTCCAGAAACTGGATCTCCGCATCGCGGAAATCAAGGACCAGCGGCGAAAAATCCCAGAGCGGCTCCAGGCGGTCGACGTCCCGCTTCGAGAGGCTCGGCAGCTCCAGCAACAGTCCAGTGCGTCTGTGGAAGCGCTCGTCAAAGAGCGGCGGTCGCACGAACAGGATCTTGAAGCGCAAGAAGCGCACACTGAGAAAATGAAGTCGAGGCTGTCCGAGCTGAAATCCAACAAGGAATACCAGGCGCATCTGTTCGAGATTGAGGTTGCCAACAAGAAGAAGGGGGACATCGAGGAGAAGATTTTGCTCTGCATGGAGAAGATCGAACAACTCCAGCGGGCGGCGAAAGAGGCGCAAGAGAAGCTCAGCGCCATAGAAAAAACCTTTGCGCAAGAAAAACAGGCGCTCGATGAGCTGGAGCACAGACTCTCAACGGAGCTGGCCGATCTTGAGGCGCAACAGCAAGTCCGTGCGACTCATGTTGAGAAGGGGTTGCTCAGCCGCTATAACTCGATCAAAGCGTTGCGCAAGGATCACGCTCTCGCTGAAATTAAAGAGGGGATCTGTTCCGGGTGCCGCCTGCAGCTTCCTCCACAACTGATTTCAGAAGTCAAACGCGCGGAAGATCTCCATACCTGCCCCTACTGCCGTCGGATGCTTTATTGGGATGGGCAAATTCCTGTCGAATCCGCGCCGCGCCCCGATCTTGACAAGACATCGGCGCTTGAGATCGGCGAGTCGGTTTAGCAGGCTGTTGAAAAAGTCCGCCAGCATCGTTCTCGCATCCCTCAGAGGCTCAACGTACCGAAGCGTACGCCTCGCCTCTTCGCTCGCTGCGGCCTTGCTGAACGGCCTTTTTGAACAGCCTGCTAGTCTGTTTCTCCCAACACGGCCTGCGTTGTTTTGAAGTGCAGTTTGGCGACCGATCCCAGCCGTTCCTCTCCATGCTTTTTCACGATCATGCGTCCGGCCAGTTCGACGGCGGGCGATGCCCCTTTGGGCAACGTCGTGCCGATCTCATCTGAGAGGCGTTTCAATCGGAGGAGAAACTCCGCCCGGGCGAGGATCGAAGCGGCGGCCACGGCCAGATCGGATTCGGCCTTATGCCGTTGTTCCAATACGATCGTGCGCCCCTTCTCCTGTAAGGCGTTCAGAATCAACCGTTCATCGCCGAACTGATCCGCAATCGCGCGTCCACACGAGATCTTTTCCAGGAGAGTTTCCAGGGCCTTGGCATGGCCCCATGCCAGCAGGCGATTCAAATTTCGGATCTTCGCGTACAGCTCGTTGTATCGTGGTGGCCCTATTGCGATAATGCTGTGGGGGCACAGCATCCGGATGTCGGGCGCCATCTCGAGAATGCGACCGTCTGATATTTTCTTGCTGTCCCGGACATTCATCAAGGTCAATTCATCTTGCGTGGTGGCATTGACAAAGACAGCGGCGATGACCAGAGGGCCGAAGTAGTCTCCCTTGCCGGACTCATCGATGCCGATTCGTTCCATCGTCGTTGTGTCTGTTGTTGTGGTCACAGGTCAGGAACTCTTCGGATAGAAATGTTCCATGCGGTGGAAGGCGCGCTAATCTAACAGAGCTTCAAAGGACGGTCAATTTTTCAGATCCTGGGCGATAGGTCGCGGTTATCAAGGAGGATGTACGATGCGGATATGGAAGTCATTCTCGCGCAGAATGGTCTTGGTGGTGGCGGGACTTGGACTGATGGCGATCGGTGGGTGTGAAACCAACCCCTATACGGGCCGGTCGCAGTTGCTCATGACGTCGGTGTCGGAAGAGGCTCAAATGGGTGCGCAGGCTTATGAGCAGGTGAAGAGTGATCCCAAAATGCGGCCGTCTCAAGATCCTCGCGAGATCGAGCCGGTGAAGAGAGTTGCGGCTCGGATTGTCGAGGCCGCGAAACGATCGAAGTATGCTGAGGTGGCGCAGCAGTTTCAGTGGGAAGTGACGGTCATCAAAAATGACAAAACGGCGAATGCCTTTGCGCTGCCCGGCGGGAAGATGGCGGTCTATACAGGTATCTTTCCCATGGCCAAGACGGAAGCAGGGCTGGCTGCCGTCATGGGGCATGAAGTTGTCCATGCCTTGGCCCGGCACGGCGCAGAACGGATGAGTCAGGGCCAACTGACGAACGCCGGCCTCCAAGTCGTTGGCGCGGCGGCCGGGGCGGCAGGTGGAGGCGGGATGTTGGGGCAAGCGGCAATGGCGGCGCTTGGTGTCGGGGCGCAGGTGGGCGTGTTACTGCCTTTTAGCCGCAAGCATGAGTCGGAAGCAGATTATGTTGGGATTCTGCTCGCGGCGGATGCCGGCTATGATCCGCGCGAGTCGATAGCTCTGTGGGAACGGATGGGGCAGATGTCCGGCGGCGGTGCGCCCTCAGAGTTTATGTCTACGCACCCAAGCCACGAGACCCGTATCGCTCAACTGAAAAAATGGATGCCGGAGGCCATGGCTATCTACCAGACCAAGCCGCCGGCGCCTGCGGCGCTGTTGCCGTCCATTCGCTAGGTACACATTCGTGATGTGCCCTTGAAAGCGCAGGCGTCCAGTCCTATAGTGTTCTTGCGCGAGGGAGAAGACTGGGTGATCGCTTGGAGCGGAAACGCTCTGAGAGGAAAGTCCGGACTTCATGGGCAGGGCGCTGGGTAATTCCCAGGCGGAGCGATCCGACACCGGCACCACAGAGAATAAACCGCCGATGGCCAAGGCGACGGGATTCCAATCCGTCACTTTCGCTCAGGTAAGGGTGAAACGGTGGGGTAAGAGCCCACCGCGGTGGTGGCGACATCACCGGCAGGGTAAGCGTCGCCCGATGCAAGGCCAAATAGGAAGACATCTGTCGGCTTTTTTCGAAAAGTCGGCGACCGGCTGGCCCGGCCGAGGTCTTCGGGTAGGTCGCTTGAGGTTCGAGGTAACTCGAATCCCAGAGAAATGATCATCTCTACTTGGGAGCATATCCCAGGCAGGACAGAATCCGGCTTATCGGTCTTCTCCACCGCGCTTTTTTATCGCACGGCGCAGCTCCTCTTCCGTCACGTTTCCTGCCAAGTGCTCGACCTCGTCGAGCAAGACGACAGGAACCCTTGTCCCATAGCGCTCCATCAAGACCCTGTCACTTTCGATAGAGACCTTGTTCGTTTCGATGTGGAGTTCTAACTGTAGATGCGTGGCAATTCGGTAGACGACATCGCAGAGATGGCAGTCTTTACGAGACAAGATGGTCACGCGGATAGGCATACTCATGGGGGCACGATCCGAGCCGACGAGTTCGTGTGTGGTGGAGGGTATCATGTGGGGAGGAAGATTGTCAGAGAATGAGGCTGCTAGATCCGCCCTACTATTGACGGGTGGAAACATCTGGTGATAGGATCGCACATATTTCTCCCTGATTTTTCAGAATGTTCTGAGCAATCGCGGGCTCGTGTCCGGTCTTAGCTGGACGAGCTGCGGCGAAGCTTATGTTGTGTTGACTCCATTGCCTAGTTCTTACTAGCTGTATGGAGGGAGGTTCTGCCATGAAGCTCACAGGTGCTGAGATCTTCATCGAGTGTCTCAAACGGGAAGGCGTCAAGACGATTTTTGCGCTTCCTGGTGGTGTCGTTCTGAAGATTTTCGACATGCTTCATCAGCAGAAGGACATTGACGTGGTCCTGACTCGTCATGAGCAGGGAGCCGGCCATATGGCGGAAGGCTATGCCAAGGCGACCGGTAAGGCCGGGGTCTGTCTTGTAACCTCCGGACCGGGTATGACGAACGTGATCACGGCGTTGGCGGATGCCTACATGGACTCCGTTCCGTTGGTCTGTTTCAGCGGACAAGTTCCCACCAGCCTGATTGGGAATGATGCGTTCCAAGAGGCGGATAATGTGGGGTTAAGTCGTCCCTGCACCAAATACAATTTCCTGGTGAAAGACGTAAAAGATCTGGCAATGACGATTAAAGAGGCCTTTTACATTGCGACGACGGGGCGTCCAGGCCCGGTGCTGGTGGATATTCCGAAGGATGTATCCATGGATAAGGCGGAATTTGTGTATCCGAGTTCCATCTCTATCCGCAGCTACAATCCAGTGTATGAAGGGAATAAGTGGCAGATCAAGCAAGCGGCCGAGGCCATGTCGAAGGCAAAGAAGCCGATCTTGTATGTCGGTGGCGGTGTTGTGTTCTCTGGTGCGTCACAAGAACTATTGGAATTGGCTGAACTGACTCATATGCCGGTCGATATGACATTGATGGGGCTTGGGGCGTTCCCGGGCGAGCATCCCCAGTCTTTGGGTATGCTGGGCATGCACGGCACGTATTGGGCGAATATGGCCATGCACTATTCCGATCTTGTCGTGGCCATTGGGGCACGGTTTGACGATCGTGTGACCGGAAAGGTCTCCGAGTTTTGCCCTCACGCCAAGGTCATCCACATCGATATCGATCCGACCTCGATCAGGAAAAATGTCAATGTCGACATTCCGATTGTCGGCGACTGCAAAATGGTGCTCCGTGAGCTGATTCAGATTCTTCGCGCCACGGTGAACGGCGATCAACGGGAATTGCGCAAGCCCTGGTGGAATCAGATTCACGAATGGCAACAGGCGAATCCTCTCGTGTACCAACAAGAAGCGGATGGGCCGATCAAGCCGCAACATGTCGTCAGGCGGCTCTATGACCTCACAAAAGATCGGGACCCAATCGTGTCGACTGATGTCGGGCAGCACCAGATGTGGGCTGCTCAATACTTTAAGCTGGCAAAGCCGAATCGCTGGCTGACATCCGGGGGACTTGGAACCATGGGGTTCGGGTTTCCTGCCGCTATGGGCGCGCAGGCTGCATTTCCGGGACGATTGGTCCTTTGCATTGCGGGCGACGGCAGTATTCAGATGAATATGCAGGAAATGGCGACGGCGGTGGTGCATAAGCTGCCGGTGAAGATCATCATTCTGAACAACCGATTCCACGGGATGGTGCGTCAGTGGCAGGATCTTTTCTACGAAGGTCGATATGCCTCCAGTTATCTGGAGACAACGCCGGACTTTGTGAAGCTGGCGGAGGCATACGGAGCGGTCGGGCTCAGGGCCAGCAAGCCGTCCGAGATCGATGCCGTCATCAAGGAAGCGATCGCGGTGAATAAGCCGGTGATTGTTGATGTGCCGACGTATCCCTATGAAAATGTCTACCCAATGATTCCCGCAGGCGGCTGCAACCATGAGATGATTTTGGAAGATCCGCCGGCCTTAAAAACCAAGCAGTCTGGAGCTGGGCAGGTGGCTCCCAAAGACTCAGACACCATTCTGACGGCTTAATCGGCGGCATCTGGAGTTACGCGAGGCATGGAACACATTATTTCGGTCACAGTCGAGAATAAATTCGGCTCATTGTCTCGCATCGCAGGTTTGTTCAGCGGTCGAGGATTCAACATTGAAAGTCTTTCAGTGGCGCCGACGCTCGATCCGTCCATGTCGCAGATGACCATCGTCACCTCCGGAGACGAACGGATCATCGAGCAGATCGTGAAACAGCTCAATAAACTCATCGATGTGATTAAGGTCGTGGATTTGAACGAGAGCGATTTTGTCTCACGGGAGACCGCGCTCATCAAGGTGCATACGCGGCCGGAAGATCGGGCGGAAGCATTGCGGATCGCCGATATTTTTCGGGCCAACGTCATCGATTCCACTCCAGCGACCTATACCATCGAAGTGACCGGCGACCCACGAAAAATAGAAGCGATCATCAATCTGCTGCAGCCGCTTGGAATTAAGGATCTCACGCGCACCGGACGGGTTGCGGTCGCCCGCGAGTCGATTCGGTCGACGGACGTGCAGACGAAGAAAGTTGCCCGCGAATAGGCGCCACCTCTGACCCAACGTTCAATCGGTTTTTGACACGGCTATTACTCCAGGAGCGATCGATGAAGATTTACTACGATAAAGATGCTGACATTCAACAGATCCGGAATAAGAAAGTCGCGGTGATCGGCTATGGCAGTCAAGGCCACGCCCATGCGCTCAATATGAAAGAAAGCGGCGTGAGCGTGGTGATTGGGCTGCGCGAAGGTGCTTCATGGAAGAAGGCGGAGCAAAGCGGACTGAAAGTCATGCCAGTGGCCGATGCCGTCAAGGCATCGGATGTCGTCATGATTCTCGCGCCTGATGAAGCGCAATCGGCCATCTATCGGCAGGACATCGCCCCGAATCTGAAGCCGGGTTCCTATCTCGCGTTTGGTCACGGCTTCAATATTCACTTTGGGCAAATCGTGCCGCCGCCCACGATCAATGTGTTCATGGTTGCACCCAAAGGGCCGGGCCATCTCGTTCGATCGGAATATACGAAAGGCAGTGGGGTGCCCTGTTTACTCGCGGTCCATCAGGACCCCGGTGGAACGACCAAGCAGCTCGGCCTTGCCTATGCCAGTGCGATCGGGGGCGGGCGAGCCGGTGTGATTGAAACAAATTTTCGTGAAGAAACCGAAACGGATCTCTTTGGCGAGCAGGTTGTCCTCTGCGGAGGACTCACATCTCTGATCCAGGCCGGGTATGAAACCCTGGTAGACGCCGGCTACTCTCCGGAGATGGCCTACTTTGAGTGTTTGCACGAAGTAAAACTCATCGTGGATTTGATCTATCAAGGCGGCATTGCCAACATGCGGTATTCTATTAGTACGACGGCCAAGTACGGTGATATCACTCGTGGTCCCCGCATAGTGACGGAGCAGACAAAGCTGGAAATGAAGAAGATCTTGAGTGAAATTCAGCAAGGCCAGTTCGCGAAAGAATGGGTGCTGGAGAATCAAGCGAACCGTCCAGTCTATAATGCGCTGTTGGCGAAGGGTGAAGCCCATCCCATCGAAGAGGTTGGGGGCCGGTTGCGGGCGATGATGCCCTGGTTGAAAAAGGACCAACTGGTCGATAAGAACAAGAACTAAGGATTGAGGACTCTGTGGCGGATCGTGCCGTCGGCATCCCGTTTGCCAAAGAGGGAATTCCCTTCATCGGGGCGGCTGTCGGCGTTACACTGCTGGCAGGGTGGTTGGGCTGGGTCATTGCGGCGGTCGGGGCGGCGCTCCTGACGCTATTCGTTTCGTGGTTCTTTCGTAATCCGTCCCGGGTGGTTCCTCAAGGACCTCGGCTTGTCTTGGCATCCGGTGACGGGAAAATCATCGCCATCGAAGAAGAGTTCGAGCCCCGATTCATCAAAGATCGCAGTATCAGGATCAGCATTTTCTTGAACGTATTCGATGTGCACATTAACCGGGTGCCTTGTGAAGGAATCATCGAAGACGTGCAATACCAACCGGGGTTATTTTTGGTCGCGAGCAAGCCGGATGCAACATTGAGGAATGAGCAGAACGCCCTGATGATTAAAACGGTGCGGGGGCCAAAAGTATTGTGTGTGCAGGTGGCCGGGTTGATTGCCAGACGGATCGTCTGTTGGGTGTCGCCAAGAGATCGAGCGGTGCTCGGTGAACGATTCGGTTTGATTCGATTTGGGTCGCGGATGGATACGTTTCTTCCTATCGGGACGGCTATTAAAGTTGCCGTCGGCGATCGAGTCAAAGGTGGGGAGACCATCTTGGGAGAGTTGCCATGAAAACTGCCGGACTTCGTCAATCATTCGGAAGAGACGGGAAGCGGCGTAAAGCCGCCATGCACTTGATTCCCAATCTTTTTACGACGGGGAATCTCTTGTGTGGCGTGTTTTCAATGCTGTCCGTGTTCAATGCAGACTACATGGTCGCAGCGGTTGCCATCCTGGTGGCAATGATCTTCGACATACTCGATGGAAAGTCTGCAAGGCTGACGAACAGCACCAGCCATTTCGGCTTTGAATATGACTCATTGTCCGACGTGGTGTCGTTCGGCGTGGCTCCGGGTCTCTTGATATATTCCTGGGCATTGAGCGGGCAGGGTATGTTCGGGATGGCGGTGATGTTTGCATATGTAGCGATGGGTGCAGTCCGGTTGGCACGATTTAATTCCACTACGTCCGTGCCGGACGGCAAGTACTTTACCGGCTTGGCTATTCCCGCGGCGGCAGGGGTTGTGGCATCGCTTGTGATTTTCGACCATTATAGCGTCAGGATTGGAACGGAAGTGAAGCCCCTTCTTGTCCTGATTATTACGCTGACCCTTTCGTTCTTGATGGTGAGTACGATCAAGTATCGGAGCTTTAAAGACATGAAATTCCGCGGTGGCCAGCAGATTACCTATCTCGTATGGGGGATCTTGGGGCTCATGCTCATAGCAGCCTGGCCCCAAGTTATGCTATTTGTTATCTTTGCCGGGTATGCCTTGCTCGGTCCTGCGGAACGTCTCGTCGGACTTCTCTCGAAGGTGGCCGGGAAACGTCCGTCGCCTAAGACCGAGCAGTCCGTGACGGAGTCGAAGTTTTAAAGGCTGTGAAGAACACTATTTGGGTATACGAGAGCTAAGAAAGCGGATTTTCCCTGCATTCTGTTAGTGAATGGCCATGACGAGGAGTAGTACGCGATTCGCACAGCAATGAGAGAGCTGGTGGATGGTGCAAACCAGCCTGTGCGGCGCAGAACTCGCCTCTGAGCCTGAATCTATGAAACCCGAGTAATGGATTCCGCCTCGCCCCCGTGACAGGGCGTAATGAAGGGCTGTGGACGACGCACGTTGTTCATGGCTGAATCAGGGTGGTACCACGGAGCTTCTGAAGCCTCCGTCCCTGGGCCAGGGGCTGGAGGCTTTTGTGTTTTTTAGATTGCTGAAAATACCTTCCCGCGGCGTTCTCGGTCGCGTGCCTCCCTGCGACGTACCCTACGGGTACGCCTCGGTCGTCTCGCTTCCTGCGGCCTTGCGGGAAAGGTATTTTGAGCAATCTCACAAGATAAGAGAGGTGGAACCATGACACGCATGATCCGAATTTTCGATACGACGTTGCGGGACGGAGAGCAATCTCCAGGGGCCAGCATGAATGTGGAAGAGAAAATCATGGTGGCGAAACAACTGGCACGTTTGGGGGTCGATATCATCGAGGCAGGATTTGCCTATAGCTCGCCTGGGGATTTTGAGGCGGTACGGCGGATTGCGCAGGAAGTCGAGGGGCCGACGATTTGCAGTCTGGCGCGGGCGCGCCCTGAGGATATCGACCGAGCTTGGGAAGCATTGAAGGGAGCTCCGAAGGTCCGTATACATACGTTTCTCTCAACCTCGGATATTCATTTGAAGCATCAGTTCCGCATGACGCGCGACGAGGCGAAGAAGCGCGCGGTTGAGATGGTGCAGCGGGCGAGGGGTTATGTGGAGGATGTGGAGTTTTCACCCATGGATGCCAGTCGCTCCGATCCGGCCTATCTTTATGAAGTCATCGAGGCGGTGATTGCCGCAGGAGCCGGGACGATCAATATTCCTGATACGGTCGGCTATGCGATACCACAAGAATTCGGTCGGCTCATTCGTGGTATTCGCGAGCAGGTGCCCAACAGCGCAAAGGCGGTGATCTCTGTCCATTGCCACAATGATTTGGGCCTGGCTGTGGGGAACAGCTTGGCAGCGGTGTTCGAAGGAGCTGGTCAAGTGGAGTGCACGATCAACGGAATTGGCGAGCGGGCAGGAAATACAGCGTTGGAGGAAGTCGTCATGGGGCTTCGGACCAGGAAGGATTTCTATCAAGCCGACACGAAGATCCGCACAGAAGAGATTTCGAAGACCAGCCGATTGGTCAGCAAGATCACCGGCATGGTGGTACAGCCCAACAAGGCCATCGTCGGGGCCAACGCCTTTGCCCATACGTCCGGCATTCATCAAGACGGACTGCTGAAGGACAAGACAACCTATGAAATCATGCGGCCGGAGACGATTGGGCTGGTCGAGAGCAAGATGGTCATGGGAAAGCTTTCGGGACGGCACGCGTTTCGACAGAGGCTGGTGGAATTGGGATATACGCTTTCTGACGAAGAGGTCAATCATGCATTCGAACGGTTTAAGAAGTTAGCCGATCAGAAGAGGGAGATCTATGAAGAGGACATCGAGGTCATCGTCTCCGAAGAGTTGGCCAAAATGGCCGACCGGATCACCTTGAAATCGTTCCATGTCGCCAGCGGGACGGATCAAGTGCCCACTGCTACGGTCGAGCTCGAGATCGATGGGCAGACGATCGCTCAGGCAGGGACGGGTGATGGGCCGGTCGATGCGGTGTATCGGACGATTGCCTCAATTACGCAGACCAAGAGTACGCTTCTTAT
>DATIQH010000404.1:0-3175 GCA_035471155.1 Nitrospiraceae bacterium
GCACAGGTCGAGGGCGGCCCGGTCAATATTTGGTATTGGAAGAACAAGGACGGCAAAGGCGTCGATATGAACGCCAAGGGTTTCGGGACATTAAAAATCCAAGAGCACCAGGATGTGAAAGCCAAAGGGAGCTACGCCAACGGCAGATGGAAAGTGGTTTTTTCGCGGCCGCTCGACACCGGGCATCCTGAAGAAGATTCGCTGATTACGACAGCCGGCTTCATCAATATCGGCTTCGCGGCCTGGGATGGAAAGAAAGATCCAAGCAGTGGAGAGTTAAAAGAGAAGGGATCTCAAAAGGCTGTCTCATCCTGGTGGTATTTCCGCGCTGAGGCGCCACCGGATTATACCGGTTACTACTATGCGGCCATTGCCGTGGGTCTGGCTCTCGGATTTCAGTTCGTTCTGATCCGCAAGCTAAAGAAAGGGCAATCAGCATGAAGGCGGCTCGGTTATACGTATTGGGGATAGTGAGTGCAGTGGCCGGTATCGGGGCCTTGATTGCTGTCGCAGGCTGTGCCAATGAGCAGGGGGCGAAGGGGCATGAACTCTACTCCCACTACTGCTCGCATTGTCACGGTGAGAGCGGGAAGCAGAATGAAGGATTTAATTGGTCTTCGATGCCGGATCCGAAGCCCAAAGATCTCACGAACAAGTCGGAAATGAGCACGTTTAAAGACGAAGATATCTTCAATACGATTTCACGCGATATGAAGGATACGACAGATGTGAGTGAGGGGGGGGACGAAATCGGCGACGACGATTTTGCCGTGCCGACCATGCCGACCTTCAAATACACCCTGTCTGAAGAAGAGATTTGGGCTATTGTCGGGTATGTTCGCGGACTCCATGGCGGAAAGATGGAGTTTAAAGTTGAAGAGCGGAAGAAGCAGCTGGAAACGGCGCTCCAAACAGCCAAAACGAATTTAGAGCAGGCGACGAAGGCCTATGAGGCAGCCGAAAAACAAGCCAGCGAGGAAGCGGAAAAGAAGAGCGAAACGCTGAAGAAGGATGTCGAACCGGACGAGTCCTCCTACGCCGATGAACTGGCAGCGATGAGCAAGGCAAAAAAGGAACTCGACGCCGCGCAAGCTGCCATGACGAATCTGGTGACCAGACCGGGAAAGGGTACGAGCATTCCCAGGCCGGACCTTACGATAAAGCCGGACCAGCTTGCGAAGACAGTGAAGCTCGGCCAACGGCTCTATGAGAACAAGTATGGCTGCAACGGTTGCCATAGCATCGGTCCCGATGGCGGCAAAGTCGGGCCGGCGCTCGACCGGGCTGGATTTAGATTGAATGGAACCTGGGTCTATCGGTGGTTGAAGAATCCGCAAGTGATGAATGCGGAAACCAGAATGCCTGCGCTGGGGCTTAACGATGCCGATGCCAAGGCCGTGACGCTGTACTTGACGACCCTGAAAGGGGAGACTGATGATGTAGCTGCGGCCTCAGCAGAGGCTCCGCCCGAGGCCCCGGCTGAGAAAAAGCCGGCCGAGAAAAAACCGGCTGAAAAGAAGAAATGAATGTAGCAGGCCTTAAGGCTGCTGCGGCCGGACTGCTCGTTTTCCTGCCGTTAGAGCAGAAACCCTGCCATCATTCCGATGAAGACCCCGACTCCTACCCATACATGCTGCTGAAACATGTGAAAGGCGGTGGGAGTCGTAACGGTTTGTCTGAGCTGCAGCGCTTGTCTCAGGCACCATAGGCCGATGGCAACGAGCGTGGCATAGTAGATCAAGCCGATCTGAGCAAACCAGCCTGCAAGCCCCAGCAGCAGCAGCATCGCGCAAAAAACTCCGCCGACCGCGATCCACGTCGACGAACCGAACAGCAGCGCTGAGGATTTCACCCCGATCCGGCGATCGTCCTCTCGATCTTGAAGCGCGTAGATCGTATCGTATCCGATTGCCCAACAGACTGTCGCAGCAAACAGGCACCAGGCCGGCGCGTCAATGTCTCCTCGTGAGGCGGTCCAGGCCATGATGGTGCCCCAGCCGAAGGCGATGCCCAACATCGCTTGGGGAATGTGGATGACGCGTTTCGCTAAAGGGTAGAGGCCGGCCAAAAGGACAGCGATGGGGCTCAAGAGGATCGTCAACGGGTCGAGGAGCAGCACGAGCGTTCCTGCCAACAAGAGAAAGAAGCCGATGACCAGCAGAGCGTGTGTCGGGCTCAGTTCTCCAGACGCGAGTGGCCGCACCTGTGTGCGCGTCACATGTCGATCGAACGATCGGTCCGCAAAATCGTTCATCACGACTCCCGCGCTGCGCATCACAAAGGACCCGGCGACAAAGATGGCGAGCAAGCGGAGGGGAGGCATTCCGCGAGCAGCTAAGACCAAGGACCATAGCGTCGGGAGCATGAGCAGCCAGGTCCCGGTTTGATTGTGGAGACGAATGAGCCGGCTGACGGCGGACCAAGAAAGGCGCGGCGGCGATGGTGATCCCGATGGCGCTGAAGAGGATTCGGTCATGTGGGTGAACTTAGCCGAGGGGTCTTGGCCTGTCAACGCCGCGCCGCTTGGTCTATTTGGTTTGTCTGGTCTCTCCGGGTCTTGAGGCCGAATAGACCAGATAGACTGACTTGAGTCTTTTCTGTATAAGAATGATTGTGCAGGGTATTGATTCAACGCGCCCGCGCTTGCCGTTTCATGCAGCCTTATGGGTTGTCGCAGGGTTGTGTGTTGCAACGTTGACGAACTGCTCGCTTTTTTCAAGCCGAGACGGCGCATACACCGGTTACTACCTCCCCCTGACTGTCCATCTGCTATCCGACCCTAGTATTGTTGAGGCACAACTCGCCTATCAGGACGCGTGCGGTCAGAGTCAATCGTTGCCGATTGCCACTCCACTACAAGAATTGCTGAAGCGGAAAACAGGCCGTGTCTTTGAAAAGGTGCTGACGAGTGAGACTGCATCTTCATCGGCATCGGATGGCTCTGTCGATACAGGATTGGGCTTGGCTCAGGTGGATCTGGCTATCCCTCGAAAAGTGAACAAACGGTATCCTGCCACGGTCACGCTGGGATTGGACTTTGCGTACAGGGCCGCCGATGGGGCAGTCCTGTATGCGGATGTGCGGTCCACCATGGCCGACCACCAGCGGAGCCTGCTCGCCCTTGCCGCAGCCCCCGGTCGACTTGAACTTCACATCCTGCCCGACCCGGTCGATG
>DATIQH010000405.1:0-2024 GCA_035471155.1 Nitrospiraceae bacterium
GTGCAAAGAAGGGAACCGTTGCGAAGCGAGGAGATTCGGGGCTGAGCCGACGGTTGGAGGATCTGCGCGAGCAGGTTGATATCATCTTGCCTGAGATGACGGCCCGGATTGCGGCGCTGGAGCATCTGTTGCTTGCGAAACAGCTCTGTGCCAGAAAGGATTTAATCGATGCGCGCCAGTTCGTACGCACGCAGGAGGAGTAGAGATGTCAGTCCGCTGACTGGCCCTGGAGAAAGAGGGTTTGTTCCAAGGTGCGAAAGAATTTCTGATAGGGGACCGGATCTTCGACGGCGCGCAGATAATATTGGACGCTGGCGCGGACGACGAGCTGTGTTTCGTTCCGCTTGCGCACGGTGACGGTAAGCCGGACGAGATCGCTGCGGTGCCAGAAGGGGCCCCATGTGTGGTAGGATTTGGTGAAAATCAGGAGGCTGTGATCATTGTACAGGTGGTAGGAGTGGTCTGTTCCGAAATTGGGCCGTTCAAGCGGCTCAAACTTTTTGCCGGAGACAATGCCCAGTCCCTCATCCAACACTTCGACCATGAATCCCAGGTCTTGCATGGTTGCGACGATGGCTTCGAGTGTTCGTCGGCGGTCGGCGGTCTCGAACAGGCGCGATTGGGCTGCGCGCAGCTTGACCTGGCTTTCCTCCGAAAGCCAGATCTGTTCGCGCGAGTCCCACTGGTCTTGATGGCGCCATTCGTAAGGTGAGGGGCAGCCCTGGAGCAACAGGCACAGCCCGGCGACTACGGTGAGAGCGTTGCCACGCGCCCGTGCGGTCCAGCCGGCGTGTTTCCCGTTTTCCGGCCCGACACTTCTCACGTTCGTTATTCCTTAGCGATGAAGAGTGACCGTTCCAGGCTGGCAAAGAAGTTCTGATAGACCTTGGGGTCTTCGATCGGCTTGTTGTTGTAGATGGCGTTGGCGCGAATCGTCATGCGGCCTGCGCTCTCCTGACGCACCGTGACGGTGACTCCGACGACGTCGTAAAAGTTCGGTTCGGCGAATCGTGCAGCGGTCACCAGACCTAAGGGCTCGTTTGCCCGTTCGATGATGAAACCCAAGTCTTGCAGCGCGGCGATGACCCCGCGCATGGCCAGCTGGCGGTCCTTCACGTCGAAGGTGCGAGTCTGAATGCTTCGGATCTTCATTTGGGCTTCGGTCAGTGCGAGTAAGTCCTGGCTCGGCGCAGGAGCCGCGCACCCTTGTACGAGTAATGCCCCTGCGATGAGGATGATGCCCAAGATCGCGTGCATGTTGTTCCTCATGATTTCTTGATCAGAGTGCGAACGCTTCTAGGAAGACTGCCTTCGAAAGCTTGGCAAAGAATTGCTGGTACATCGCCGGATCGCGGAGCATTTCCATCTTTTGCTGGCCTGGCGGGATGTATTGGCGATCGGCTTGGCCATCTCCCATCCAGACGACTCGATAGAATATGATCCTGACTTCCCGGCGTGTACCTTCCGGATTGATCGGCCGCGCGACGAGCGTGGCCTCGATTTTCTGATGGAGATCCACGGGCATGATGACATGGCCTAAAGAGAGTATGAAAGCGAAGAACCGACCAATGTCCTGACCGTACTCTCTGGCACTCCGTTCCTTGGTGGCTCTCAGGAATCCCACGTCTTGCACGCTCTCCTCGACCTGAAAGCCAAGATCCTGCAAGACAGCGGCTGAAGCTGAGAGCAACTCCACTTCATCCTTGGTTTCGAAGAAGCGGGTTTCCATTGCCTTGTTGCGCGGACTCTCCGCCGTGAGCTGAAAGAGTTCTGCCGGCTGGGTCTGTGTGACGCAGCCGGAGAGTTGGCACGAAAGGAGAAGAGATATTCCCGCCACAAGCGCTCGCCGCATTCCGGTACTACCGTTCTTGCTAGAACTGCGTAGAGTTGTACTGCCTCCGCCGGAGCCTGTGGTGGTTTCGCTCCTTTACTCTACCGAGAAGGAAGCCTGGCTGAAGGAAGTGATCGCTGATTTTGAACGTACAGATCCTTCCATCGATGGTCATCCCATTACGATCCAATTG
>DATIQH010000406.1:0-2874 GCA_035471155.1 Nitrospiraceae bacterium
GAGCGCCAGCGGGCCATCCATACGGTAATAGCCAACCGGAAGCTGGAAGTCCGCGTAGACCCGGTGTGGGGCACAAAGGTGGGATCCGTGCACTGTGAAATGGAAGCTCGTTTCGCCCAGGCACGCAGCACCAGAGGCATTTAGAATGTGAGGAGAGTCTCTGTGAGAGTGTTTCGATCCGAGAGGGTTCCGGGCTTGGTCACAACGCGACGCAAAGACTCTTGCCTTGCCAGGTCGGAAGACTGTCTGATCGGCGGGAGACGGCACTCGGCAGGAAGGAAAGGACAGCGAGAATCAATGAACGACGTGAAGTACGGATCAAAATATATAGTTCAGCGGCAGTTACTCCCTAAACGTATCCAAGAACTCCGGATATACGATGCCGGAGATTCGGCGCCTGCTAGCCAGCTTGTTCCACGGTTGCTGTTTCAACTTCTTTCGTGGCTTTGGCGGCGAGGCTGTTTCTTCGATTGTTGGCGATTGTCCGATCAATGACTGCTCCGCAGTTGACACATTTCCATGCATAGAAGCACAGGAAAAAATCAGAGAACCGTTCCAGCATCATCAAACCTTTGCACTTCGGGCAATCCATGATTATGTCCTCCCTCGTGATGTGAATAAACTTGTACGGAGGTGTAGCAATTTGTGATCCAGGCAGGCAGTAACGCATTATCAACGACTTAGCACTGTGGGTACTACTTATACGTACAACTCCGTACACTCTGCTGTATCTTTTTTCAATTTTGTGCGGCACCTCGGGGATAGGAGGACGGTCTTGGACATGGATCGCTCGATGGCCTTCTATTCACATGTGTTGACGTTCAAGCTCATCAGCGACGTGGAAGTGGATGGGCTGGAATACGACCAGCTCTGGGACGTCTTCGGCGTGCGGGCGCGAGTGGTCCGGATGCGGCTGAGCGAACAGCAACTCGAGGAACGCTGCGCGCAATGACGATCTGGATCAAGGCCGACCGCGCCGCCTTGTGCCGAAGACGTCTATCTCGCCCTGTCCAGCTGTTGCATGGGCGGCGAATCCAGGACGGGTCACGGGAAAACGGATATCTGCACCTTGACAGGTTTCGCCCCCGCTCACTAGACTAACCTCCATTTTACTCATCTGCAGAGAGGCGTAACTGTGTACAGCCTCGCTTCTTTCTCGATCTCGGACATGACCGCATGCGCCTCGGAACTCCGCAAGCTGGGAGCTGGGGCCTCGTCCGCGCAGGAAGTCGCCCAACGGATCGTTTCACATCTCTATCGGCAGTTTGGGAATGATCAGACAGGCCAGCAGGACTGTGCTTTGATCCGCTGTTACCTCACTCGTGCCTATCGGGAACTTGATCCTCAATCCCAAGACTGTGCGAGGCGAACCTTGGGTTGCGGGCCAGGCTCTTTGGACATGAAGTGCCTGACGCTGTTCGGGACGGCCGGAGAGCGGCCTGAGTGGAACGAGCGAGATCGTTCCCGAGGCTATCGATCGATTCCATTGGCCGGCAAACAGGTCGTCTCCCGGTTCCCCATCGTTTCGCAATTGCTGCAACAGCTTGGACTGGAACTTACATCGAAGACACCGCCTGAATCAGACCCGATTGCCGATCGGGCCGAACGAACACTCGATGTCTTTCATGTAGCAGCGGCCAAGGGCAGCCATTTTCTGCCGGCCCAAGAAGAATTTGTTATTCCCTTCGGTATCGAATCGGTCCTGGGGTTCGGCGGAGTGCTTCCATCCAAAGAACTCTTCACGGTCATCCTGTTTTCAAAACAGAAGATCTCCCGCGAGACGGCGGAATTGTTCAAACAGCTGGCCCTGAGCGTCAAGTTGGCTCTGTTGCCTTTCGATCAGAGCAGCTCGAAACGTTCGATCATCCGAGTAGGGAGTCAGCCGGGGCGGTGGCAGGCTCGGGCAGAGGCGCTTGAGCAGCTGCTCGTCGCGCACGAACAGACCAACATGCATCATGCGCTCGAACACATGCGGGCCCACGAGGAGGCGCGAAACAGAGACGAGCCGTTCCGCCAAGTTTTTGAAGAGGCTCCGATGGGGATGATCGTCCTGGACGAACAGCGGCAGGTCATGCGAGCCAATCGAGCGTTCTGCAACTTGGTCGGATGCGACGAAGCCGAATTGATCGGGCGGGGACATGAGCTGTTCACGCACCTCGACGACGTGCAGACGAATGTGGCGTTCGCAAATGAGTGTGATGAAGGCAAGCGGACAGACTCCCGGTTTGAAAAGCGATATGCCGGGAAAGATGGACAGGTCATGTGGGTTGCGGTGAATGCGGCGACCTGTCGAATCCCCGCTCAGCGTCGAAATATGGTGCTGGCGATCGTAGAAGACATTACCGAGCGGAAAAAGGCGGAGGAGGCCTTGCGGCTTGCGAAATTCTCAGTGGACCGGGCCGCTGACGCCGTGTACTGGATCGATCCGCAGGCTAAGATTCTGGATGTCAACGAGGCGGCCAGTCTCATGCTGGGCTATTCGAAAGACGAGTTGTGTGCCATGACCGTCCACGATCTGAATCCCGACTTTCAGGCGGATATGTGGCGAGGGTTTTGGGAAGAAACAAAGCGGCAAGGGACCATGGTAGTTGAGACGGTCCATCGGTCCAAGAATGGCCGGCTGATCCCCATCGAAGTGAGCATCAATTATCTCTCCCACGAAGGCAAGGAATACCACTGTGCGTTCGTGCGCGATATCACTGAGCGCAAGCGGGCTGAGGATAAACTCCGCGAAAGCGAAGCGCGACTCCAGGCCATTCTCGATAACAGTCCGGGGATGGTGTTTCTGAAGGATGTCGAGGGCCGCTATCTCCTTGTCAATCGCCAGTTCGAAAGAGCGTTCCATATCACCCGCGAGCGAGTCGTGGGCAAAAC
>DATIQH010000407.1:0-7194 GCA_035471155.1 Nitrospiraceae bacterium
GACCATAGGTCAGTATCTTCAGCCTACAAGAGATCACCTGCCCGTTGCCCGTTTCTACGATCCCAGTGAGTTTGCCCTGCTCAAAGAGGAGGGCAGGGGGCTTGGCTTCACCCATGTCGAATCCGGCCCGCTGGTGCGCAGTTCATATCACGCAGAACAACAGGTTGCCTCAGAAGAAGTAATGCCCCAGCTATGAGCCACAACGTCGTCATCATCAGCGCTCATCCCGATGACATGGAGATCGGCATGGGCGGGACGGCTGCCAAACTCGTGGAGTCCATGGCTGTCATAACGTCCGTCGTCATCACAAACGGTGGCCGGTCATCGAATCCCTTCGCGTTGACGGAACAGCGACTGGCCGAAGTGAGGCGAGAGGAGGCTCTCCATGCTGCGGGTGTCCTGGGAGTCAAAGACGTAATCTTCTGTGACGAACCGGACGCAGCGGACGAGATCAATATTCCGGCTGTCACACGAAGACTGGTTGAGACACTCGCTCGCCTGCAACCCACCGAAGTCTATACGTTGGATGAGGAGGGTGATCGACATCCGGCCCATCGTCTTGCCGGTAAGCTGGCGAGGGAGTGCGTGCGTGAAGCCGGTATCGCTGTGAGCAGTGGCATCTGGGCTTACGAAATCTGGGGCCCCTTCGCTACCTGGGACCGCCTTGAGTATGTCGACCGCCATGTGGCCAAGAAGATGGCCGCCATTGCGGAACATCACAGTCAGGTGGCTACGATACCCTATGGGGAAGGAGTCCTGGGATTGAACCGCTGGCGAGCCGTGTTTGCCGATCCCAAGGCGAGTGCCCCGGCGGGTGAATATGCGGAAGTCTTTCGTCGGGTTAAGATCTCTCCTCGTTCAAAGTAAGTTCCGTTTTCCCACCTATACATCGTCTGGCGCTTCACGCGCCACGGTCTGGACAAATGTCTCTATTCTTTGCCCACGCGATTCGCGTACCATTAATCCAATATGGAAAGCCTTCATCAACTCGAAACGGTTATTTTATTGTTGATAGCCGTGCTCGCCCTTGTGGCGTTCGCGCGCAAACTCGTGATCCCTTACCCCATCTTGCTGGTGATCGGAGGGTTGATCTTAGGCCTCATTCCTGGCGTGCCGACGCTGCGACTCGATCCTGACGTTGTGTTCCTGGTCTTCCTTCCTCCTATTCTCTGGTCAGCGGCCTACTTCACCTCGTGGCGAGATTTCCGGTCTAACCTTCGTCCGATAACCCTGCTGGCTGTGGGACTCGTATTGGCAACAACCGCTGCTGTCGCAGTGGTCGCGCACATCTGGCTTCCGGGATTGGGTTGGGCCGGAGCCATCGCGCTAGGGGCAATTGTTTCACCACCTGATGCCGTGTCGGCCACTGCGGTTGCCAAGCGGTTAGGCCTTCCACGTCGTGCCGTGACGATTCTGGAAGGCGAGAGTCTCGTGAACGATGCGACGACGCTCATTCTGTATCGCGCCGCGGTCATGGCGGCGGTCAGTGGCACCTTCATCCTCAGCGACACGGTGGTGGACTTCTTCGTGGCGGCGGGAGTGGGTGTCGTGGTCGGCCTCCTGGTCGGCGTGGCGGCCCGCTGGGCGCTGAAATTGATGAGGGACAGTTTCAGTGAGATCGCAATTACGCTCTTGTCCCCGTATATCGCCTGGGTGTTGGCTGAACAGGCTCACGCGTCCGGTGTACTGGCCTGTGTGGCTGGAGGTCTCTATCTTCGCCAACATTTCAGCGAGGCTGTTGCGCCGACGACAAGGATTCAAGCAAGGGCCGTGTGGGACTTCCTCGTATTCGTGCTCAATGGGTTCATTTTTATTCTGATCGGACTTCAACTTGGCTCCCTCCGTGAGGCGATCCCATCTGGAATGTTTGTACCTCTCATGCTCACCGGGGCACTCGTGAGCGTCACCGCAATCGTGGTGCGCTTGATCTGGGTGCCGTTGGCTGCGTGGATCCCAAGACTACTCAGCCCCTCGTTGCGGGCGCGCGATCCGATGCCGGCTATGCCAAGTCTGTTTATTATCGGGTGGACCGGCATGCGCGGGATTGTGTCTCTTGCAGCGGCATTAGCGCTGCCGCTGACCACCGCAGCCGGAGTCCCGTTTCCCTTCCGCGCAGAGATCATCCTGATCACATTCTCGGTGATACTCGCCACGTTGGTTCTGCAAGGTCTGTCACTCGGACCTCTCATCCGTGCCCTGAATTTGAAGGAAGACGGGTCACTGGAACGTGAGGAGATGCAGGCACGCGAACATGCGGCGACGGCCGCTCTCGTACGCCTGGACGAAGTCGCGAACGAAGGGTGGCCTGTTCCTGAGCACCTCGATCAAATGCGTGTTCACTATGGCGACCGGGTACAGCGCTACACCAAGGATGGAACTGCTCCTGAGTGCACGGCAGAAGCCATCGAGGTGTTCCAGCGATTGCGGCATGAGACGTTGACAGCAGAACGCCTTGCGGTGATCCGCCTGCGAAACGACGGGATCATTAGCGATGACGTGCTGCATCGTCTAGAGCATGAATTGGATGTGGAGGCGCTTCAACTCGGAATCGGCGAACGGCGGGTTTCATCAGGAGAGGGCAATTCTGGGTAGGGAACTGGGCGGGATACTCTTAGGCTGGGCAAATCTTCTAGTTGTTGAACGACAGCGCGTTGGTGATGAGCGCCTGCGCTTCTTCCTGAATCCGCTTCAGATGATCTTTCCCTCTGAAGCTTTCGGCGTAAAGTTTATACACATCCTCGGTGCCGGAGGGGCGGGCGGCGAACCAGCCTTGCTCGGTGACGACTTTGAGTCCACCGATCGATGCGCCATTGCCTGGGGCTGTTGTCAATTTGGCGACGATAACCTCGCCGGCTAATTCTGTAGCCGACACCTGGTTCGGTGAGAGTTTCGACAGGATGATCTTCTGCTCCGGCGTCGCGGGCGCATCGATCCGCTCATAGACCGGCTCTCCGAGCTCGTGAGTCAGTTCCCGGTAGAGCTCGCCCGGATCGTGGCCGGTCTTGGCCATCATTTCGGCGGCGAGAAGATTCATAATGATGCCGTCCTTGTCCGTCGTCCAGACCGATCCATCTCGACGAAGGAACGAAGCCCCGGCGCTTTCTTCACCGCCGAAACCGAGCGAGCCGTCGAGCAAGCCCTTCACAAACCATTTGAAGCCGACCGGCACTTCGACAAGCTTGCGTCCGAGCTTCACCGCTACACGATCGATCAAGCTGCTGCTCACCAGCGTTTTCCCGATGGCAGCATCCGGTTTCCAGCCTGGACGGTGAGCAAAGAGGTATGAGATCGAGGCCGCCAGAAAATGGTTGGGGTTCATCAAACCGGCTGAGCGGGTGACGATCCCGTGCCGGTCGTTATCGGCATCGTTGCCGAAGGCGACATCGAAGCGGTCTTTCAGCGCGATAAGATTCGCCATGGCATAGGGAGAGGAACAATCCATCCGAATCTTGCCGTCCCAATCGAGCGGCATGAAGCGAAAGGTCGGATCGACTGAAGGATTCACGATCTCGATATTCAAGCCGTACCGCTCTGCGATCGGCTGCCAGTAGGCCACACCAGACCCGCCGAGCGGGTCGATACCGAGCTTCAACCCGACCGACCGAAGCAGATCCATGTCGATGATGTGCCCGAGATCGCCGATGTAGGCACGGAGATAATCGTGTTGGTGGGTTGTGCTCGCACGACGAGCTTGCTGGTATAACAGACGCTTCACGCCTTGCAGGTCGGTAGCAAGGAGGGCGTTCGCGCGATCCTCAATCCATTTTGTTACTTGGGTATCGGCCGGTCCCCCGTGCGGTGGATTGTATTTGATGCCACCGTCCTCCGGCGGATTATGGGAAGGAGTAATGACGATGCCGTCGGCGAGGCCTGACGTTCTCCCTCTATTATAGGTGAGGATCGCGTGAGAGATGACCGGTGTGGGGGTATACCCGCCAGCCTGGTCGATCATCGCCTCAACGCCGTTCGCTGCCAGCACTTCAAGCGCACTCACATACGCCGGCTCTGAGAGCGCATGGGTATCTCTGCCGATGTACAGGGGCCCATCGGTGCCTTGGCCGGCTCGATATTCACAAATCGCCTGGGTGATCGCCAAGAGGTGCCATTCGTTAAAGCTTTTCTTGAAGGAGGAGCCACGATGTCCAGATGTACCAAAGGCTACTCGCTGTTCACGAATCGTAGGGTCGGGCTTTTCAGCAGAGTAGGCCGCGTGCAACTTCGATATATCAACCAGTATTGATTCTGATGCCGTCTTGCCGGCGAGGGGATGAATGGCCATAGTGTCGTGTAGTCCTAACGCCCTCAGACTGTCAACCGTACCATCCTACCAGTCGCCTGCTGTTCCCTCCGGGCATACGTGCGCATTTGAGAGAAGTTGATACGGCACAGCGTCTTCCTTCAGGTCGGGTTCGTCGGGGCGGAGCATCGTAAACTCAATCTTTTCATTTGCGAACGTCTCGTCACCGGCTCGCAGCACGCTCTCCCGGTTCAAAATCTTCATGGCGTTGAGGCGAGAGATTTTGAGTGGAAAGGCCCCGAACTGGTCCGCTGACAAATGGGTCACCTGGATCGTCATCCGGCCACGGTCCGTATAAATAAACTGACGCAATGTCTCGTCGATCGGAGTCTTCAAGCTGATAACCGCTGAGTTCATTGATTCGATGGCCGGTACAGAAATGATGTAGGAGCGAGGGGTATCTTTCGTCGTATTGTCCAATTCTCCGGTCGCTTCAAGATTCGAAGTCGTGAACAGTGTGGTGGTGGGACGCAAGAGAGGTGACCTGATGGCCATGCGAAGATTCGTCATGCGCTGGTCCATCACATTTTCAATGAGAAACTTGATCAAGACCCAGGACTGAGGAGCAGGAGTCTTGGCCCGACCTTTCGGCAATGCCTGTTCGATTCGGCGGAGACTGCAATCCGATACCAGATTGCGATTCTCATAAAAATAGGTCTTGGTGTTCCCCTCCAGGACGAAGGCACGCTCATAGGTGTAGAAGGCGACGCCGACATGGATGGGAACTGGTTTGAACCAGGAGACCACCAATGGAACGAGAAACAGCACCAAGGCGGCGCTAAATCCTACGATCACAAGCTTGTTGAGCCGGCTTTGCCTGGCAAACCATCTCCACCATTCCTTGAGAAACGTCATGCTCGTTCACTCAGCCAGGTTATTCGGCAATCGTTATCGCCGTGCGCGATGAATCGAGCGAGTGCCACGTGTCTCGGAGTGTACTCGATTCGATCTCAAACGCATACCCTGGCCCGTGACAGTGAAGACAATTGCCGCTGTCATCGCAGATGAGAAGGAGAAGGCACGGAAGCTTTACCCGGTATCGGGGAGAGCCATCGCATATTCTCGGACGCTGACCGACGGCAATGCACGTACCGAACTGGCGGCTTCAATGAGTAGCGTTCGCTCTTCTTGCGTGAGCCGATGAAGATCGCCACCTTCAAAATATACAAGGGCCTTTAAGCTCTCGCTTGCTTGAAACGCAGGCCCGTATAGCGCTCGAGCACCGGCAAGTCCATGTGAAAGGGTGATACCAAACCTGATCATCGCGGCGATGTCTTGGTAGTCTTTGGCCTCGATCCGCTGCAAGATCACCTTGACCTTGGTGGCCATCAGATCCTCGAACGCAGCGACTTTGACAATCCCATCATCGGTCAGCTGCGGCACACCTACACGACCAAACGACAGCATCCCAAAGAAAGAGATCTTTACGTGTTGATCGGTCGGTGCACTCGGGGGCACGAGGGCCGTCAAGGCATCTGGCGTATCTTGGAGGAGCGTGGCCTGGTTGAGAAAGGGAAAAGCCGTATACAACGCCGGCCTATTCAACGGCTGGTCTGTGAAAAAGTCATAATCGACGGACGAACGATGGCCGAGCCTCAAAACAATCGTGGTCTCACCGTATAACACAAAGCCCAGTTGCGATGCTGAACGGAGCACCGGCCACAACGCTCGCTGCGCACTTGGTAAAATTTCCAGGCAAGGCGTGAAGGTGCCAATCATGCGAATGTCCGCGTAGGCATGGTCGGTACATGATCCGGTGTCGCCAGACCGAGCCGGTAATGCCAGTAGGCCCATGAACGGGGCGTGAACTGGCCGGGTTCTGCTTGTTGTACTACCGCCCGGAGATAGTCGTCGCCCGCGAGTGTTGCCAGGGCTTGCACGTCGTCGTAATCACCGATGTTCATGACGTGAGCCACGACGCGCTCCGGCATGGTCATCGCGACATCCGCTGTCACCCACCACACGTATTTTCGTGCAAAGCACTCAACTATTGTTGGGTCAGATAGCATCACGGGGGAGGTGAGTATCAGATTGATTTACAAGATATATCTATGAACAGTTTGCGATGTTGCTCGCGATCGTTTTTGGCTATGTGATTTTCTCACCGGTCGGTGTTTTCGGGATCTCCTTTTGTTGAAATCACGGTCTTCTCACAGGGGCCTGGCCCGTCCGGCAGCTGGATAAAGCCATTGTCCTTTACACCGTAGCGCCTCTCCGCTCCCTCTACGCATACGCTGTACTGATCCCCGACTGATTTGGCTCGTTGAATGAACAGAGCAAGTATTTCTTTTTTGAGGGACTCCCGGCGCGCGTCAATTTCCGCATTATATTTTTGAATGGCCTCTTGATTCGGGGCAAACACGTATTTGCCGACATACTTTCCCATCATCCCAGCAGAGCCGGCAGTGGGGTGTTGGGCCGCGTACTCTGCCTTGCTTTGTTCGGCCCATTCATCGACGATCTGGGCGGCGAGAGGATCGAGCACTTGATCGATGAATTCTCCCATGGGAAGGGCGGGAGTTGGGGAAGAAGTGGGGACTGCGGCACAGGACGCCCAGAAGAGAAGGAATATCAGAGAGTGTGCCAGCGCACGCATAGCGCGACCCTATTCTATCAATGTTGATCCTGTCAACAATTCAGTTTAGCTTGATGGCAGAACCAAGGAAAACAGTCTGATTGTTTTGACTATTCATTGCTTCGAGTTGACCCTGTATGGCAGAAGAGGTAGGGTGGGGAATGTAGACATGTGGGCTGTGAGATCAAGGATGTTGTCTCAACAACGCAGGTTCAAGAGTTGACATAATCGTTCTTATCAGACGTAAGGGATTATCGATGTATGTCGCTTGAACTACTCGGTCGTATCCAGCAGGAGCTCTCGATCACTGGCAGCGCGGTCT
>DATIQH010000408.1:0-5821 GCA_035471155.1 Nitrospiraceae bacterium
CATGACGGACTGCACTGTATTTTCATGAGAGCCAATGGACTCTCCGCCATCTGCAACGGCTGGCGAGGTTCGCATCACCGATCTGTTGACATTTGCCAAAGTGGTTCCATCGCTGGAATAGCTTCAGCGACGCAAATCGGCCGCACTTTCACGCTCCCCTTCCTCATCAATCAGTCTTTCCCGATGAATGATGATCTCACACACTTCTGAAGTCGGATCATATTCCGACCCCTATTTTTCACCTCTGATGTGCGCAATAGGTACTTCGCCAAAGACTCTCGCCCCGTTCGTTTTTTTCACCACGAAACAACTGTGACCAGCTAGGCATCCCCTGCCAGTTATGCTACAAACTTGCCGGAGAATAGCTGGGCTCACGCGAAGGCTGTTCATATGAAGATCCGGCAGTGTTCAAAATCCCTCGCGCGGTTATTCCTAGGAGGAATCTTCTGCGGCCTGACCGTGACCGGCTGCCTCTCCCCCGTCACGCTGAATCGCGCCGTGACGAGCTACGATGAGGCAATCACGGATGCCATCTCCAAACAACTGCTCATCAACATCGCTCGCGCCCATCAACATCAACCGATTCACTTCACCGGCGTTTCGAATATCGCCGCAACGTTCGATTTCCGCGTCAGCGCCGGCGCCACTCCGGCACTCACGGGAGACGCCAGCAGAGCACTCATGCCGATCTTCGGCGGCAGCGTAGCGGAAAATCCCACCATCAGTATCGCGCCGATCGAAGGGGACGAGTTCACCAAGCGGATCTTGACGCCCTTTCCGGACACCAAGTTTCTCCTCCTGCTCCGGCAGCGATACGACATCGATCTGTTGCTCCGGCTGATGGCACAAGAACTGAGGATCAGGGAGGATGGCCAAGAAATCACTTACCGCAATACACCGGCAGACCGAGAAGGCTACGAGATGTTCCGCCGGGTGGTGACGCACCTCTCGGCAATTCAGGATCAAAACAAGCTCTATGCCGAACCGGTCGTCTACCATCGAACCTGGACCATTCCCGCCAACTCGGTCACAGCCGAAGGCTTCCAGGCTTTACAGAAAGAGTATCTCGTGACCTACAACCAGAAAGACAACAGCTACACCCTTGGAAAGCAAATCACAGGACAAATTCTCATCACCAACTACGACCCCACTACGCTCTCACCTGACGAACGAGCTCGGTTGGTCGATGAAGTAGAGGAGGGGAAACTCAACGATGTGACCTTCGACATTCGCCCCGGGCATGTCGGAGGGGAATATCCCCTCAGGGGAGATTTCCGGCTACGGAGCTTCAATACCATTCTCAATTTTCTGGGTCGATCAGTTGAAGAAGATCCTGAATATCACGTCGAGAAGGATCCGCGGACCCCGGCGGTCCACGAAAATCCCGTTCACACTATGGAGCTCCTGGTGTCGGATGGAGCGCTCTGGGGAGTCGACCTGTCGATTCAGTCCCGCGGAAAATATTACGCCGTGAACACCGCCGGCCCGCTGGCACGCTGGAACCGCGAAGCCTTTCAAATGCTATATCTATTGTTCCAGATGACCGTCAGCGAAGTGCCTCGCGTCGGAGTCCCCAGCATCACGATTGCGAAGTGACTGAGGCACGGACCCCCCTATCTCTACGATCTACAGTCACCTGCGTTCGCTACACACAGCCTCCACGCTCGCACAGGTGAAGAACCGACGGCAAACATCGCCTATCCGGGATCGCGGACGCCGAGTTGAGATACGGCGATATCTGGAGAGTTGACTGCCCCATTGTAGTGAAAAGCGCCGGCGTTATATGCTGCCGAAACTTGCTGACGCTTTAATAGAATTGCCTCACACCACCAATGGTCCGGCTAGATCGTCTAGCCTTACATCGGCGTGAATGGCTATGAGTTCCCACCCCCGCACGAAAGCGGTCTCTCACATACCCTCGCTTCGGCTGTTAGTCCTTTCAGAGATTGACGACTGGGATTTCGGCCCGCAAGTGAAAGCGGACGGACATGATATCGTCGCCTGGGCTCGCCCGAAGTGGAAGCGAGGCCCGAAGGGTGACGGCCTTGGGTATACGGTCAGCACCTTCTTTAGAGCTCTGTTATGCCGATCCAAACCGGCAAGGATCATTACGCCTCGGTTCGATGCCTGGAGATGGCTCGACAAGGAAAAGATCCCGCGCGTGACCGCTCCCAACGTGAACTCTCCCAACTTTCTTGAATATGTGAAGGGTTTGAACGTCGATCTTATCGTGGTCTATTTCTTCTCTCAGATTCTCAAGGCGGAAATTCTCCATGCTCCTCGGTTGGGAGTGTTAAATTGCCACCCCTCACTGCTCCCTCGTTACGGAGGGCCTCATCCGGCATTTTGGATGCTCAAGAACGGGGAATCCCTCGCAGGGGTCACCGTTCATGTGATGACGGAAAAAATCGACGCGGGGGCTATTGTCTCTCAACAAGAACTCACGATCGGAGAAAACGAGAACGCAGGGCAATTGACACAGAGACAACACCGTGCAGCAGCAACGATCCTGACGGAAGCCGTCAATGCCATGGCGCTAGGCACGATTGACCCCAAGCCGCAAAATCTCGCAGAACGCAGCTATTTTGGGAAGATGAAGGCCGCCGACACCATTCTTGATTGGAACGGATCTGCCAAACAGATTGCAAACCTCTGGCGCGCGTTACAACCCTATGAGCCTCTCGCAGCCCGTCTTAACGGCACCACCATCAAAATCTACGATGCGCAACCTCACGAGGGAACTCCGTCGGGAAGAGCTCCGGGAGAAATCATGGCAAAGCAATCAGGGAAACTCCTGGTGCAAACCGGCAACGGCTATTTTGAGATACGGTCTTATGAAATCGTCCCGTTTCACGGTTGGATCAATCGTATTGTACAAGCGTTCCGGCTGCCTGTCGGCAGCCGTTTTGACCTTGCTCAGCCAACGGTGGGAGTAGCCTCTAAAGCCGTCTCATGAGCGCGCCTTCGGCAATGGCCGATACGCTGTGACAGCGAGCCCCTCCGACCGGCAGGCCAGCGGCATTGAAGGCTCTCAAGTTTTCTCTTTGCAGAAATCATAACCAGCTCGCTCCAGCGCCCGCTGGACAGCCGGCATCACGGCGGGACTATCGGAACAGGGCAACACGGCCAACTCCGGTGCAGCTTGAAGTTTGGCCAGCAGCTGTGCCGATTCTGAACCGGCCAGCACGTCGCAGGTTTCATACAAGCCCCCTGATCCTTCTTCTATCGTATTGTGAACCTCGAGAACGGCGCGGATCGTCGCAATGATGGAAGCTGTGGGAGGCGGCATGAGCAACGACGCGATGGCCCCATGGTCGAGCCGGAGCTTGGAGGCGATGGGAAGTGCCTCCCCACCTCGCAGTCGCTGAGCGGCAGGCAGAAGAATCTTTTCTTCCATGCCGATGTGGCGGAGAAGTCCGGCTCGAAATTGATCATACGTTCCCTGATCGATGGAGCCCGCCTGAGTCACAGCCGATTGCAGCAGTCCTTCCAGCCGTCTGTGGTCTTCCAGAAGAAAATCTGTGATAGGTCCAGCTTGTTGGCTCTCTCGTAGCTTCATCCGTTACCTCCAATCATGTCCTCAAGCTCGCCTACATCACCTGACTCTTTGAAACTACCACGCCATTCGCCGGACATGGGGCACCAAGGGTGGCCGAGATTTTATTTCAGCAGGCGAGGGAACGCAATTTCATCACGACGGGAGCCGGCGAAAGACATGGCCGGTTGCCACTCATCCTGAACCACGAGTAATCAGCCTGTGCTCCTTTCACTTTATGGCTCGCGATCCTCTGTTCTACCGGAAGATCGTTGACAGCCCATGCCGTCACTCCTGTATGCTGGTCGTCAGAGGTGCGTCACGCATGACGAACCAGGCCATTCCCGTCACATCGCTCTTCGGCCCGCCGGTGTCTCGTTGGTTTGGATTCTTTTCAGAGCTTCAACAAGACAGCCTCGGCTTTTTGTTGCGCTGTCACGCCTATGGCGAAGTCGTGAAGCTCCCGATGGGCCAGATGGCTGAGATCATCTTCCGCCATTCGGATCTGGCCATGTACTTCCTCAATCATCCGGATGACGTCAAACACGTGCTGGTGACCAACCAACAGAACTACACGAAGTCACGAGTCCCTCCTGGCGAAGCCCGCGTATTTGGAAAAGGCGTGATTCATACGGAGGGTGAAACCCATCACCACCAGCGGCGGCTGTTTCTCCCCTTTTTCCATGGAGACCATGTGACCTCCTACGCCGGATTGATTACCGAAAAAGCAGCTGCCCTCGCGACAAGCTGGCACCACGGCGCCACCGTTGACATTGGGCAGGAGATGATACAGCTCACCCTGTCGATTATGTGGCGCCTCCTCTTCGGGCGTGAGGTGAACTCCGACGCCACGCAAGTCGCGGAGGCAATTATGGCGGGGCACCGCTTACACTTGGAGCAGTACAGCTCTGCCCTCGCCTGGATCATGCCTTTGTGGGTTCCGACGACACGGCGTCGAGAATTTTCTCGTGGCCAGGATTTTGTGGATGGAAGGATCAGAAGTTATATCCAAAGCCGTCGTGCGGCACCTCTCAAGAGCCAGGATCTGCTCGCCCTCTTGCTCGCAGCCACCGATGAGGCAGGGCAGCCACTGAGCGACCAGGAGATTCGTGATGAGCTCTCCACCTTCCTAATCGCCGGTCAGGATCCGACAGCCAGTGCACTGACATGGATCTGGTTTCTCCTCTCCCAGTCCCAGACCGTGCGCGCACGCCTGGCCCATGAGTTAGAGAGCGTGCTGGGCAACCGCCTCCCGACAGCAGCGGATCTGCCTCGCTTGGTGTACACCAAAATGATCTGGGACGAATCACTTCGCCTCTATCCACCTGCTTGGCTGTTACACGCACGTAAGAGCCGCGCCGAAGACAGACTGCCATCCGGTGTTCTCCTCCCGGCCGGTTCCCGGGTGTTCCTCAGCCCCTGGAGCATGCACCGAAACCCTCGGTGGTTTCCCGACCCCAACCGGTTCGATCCAGACCGTTTCTTGCCGGAAGCAAAGCAGGCGCGGCCGGTCTTCAGCTACTTGCCATTCGGCGGAGGTGGGCGCCGGTGTCTCGGCGAATCATTCGCGGAATTGGAAGGCCTGCTGGTGTTAGCGACACTCGCCTCGAAGGTCTGCCTCCGGTTGGAAGACGGATCGACCATCCTCCCGGAACCCCTGATGACTCTGTGGCCGAAGACTCCCGTGCGCATGACAGTTGAATCAATCGGTACCCCCGAACCATCCCAAGCCAGTCTAAATTAGCGTCGCTAGCTCGGTCCGATGCCGAAGACTTCGGCGGATTTTTTCACATCCTCAGGTTTCACCCATAGAATGACACCGAAGCGTCCCTGCCCGGCGACGAGGCCGGTCGCCGCGGTCATATTGATCTTGGCCAAGTGGAGTCGATCGATCACATCGCCCAGCGCTCCAGGGCGATCATCGCCCTCCATCAGCAAGCACATTTTCGGTCCTTGAATTTTCAGCTTCTGTGCCTTCGCGACATTCTTGAAAGCAGTGACATTTTCCGGCACCACATCCACCTGCGTGCGGCGACTCCGGGGAAACGCGTGCACGGCCAGGAGATTCACTCCGGCGTCGCTCAGCGGAGCAAGCATGCCGGCTAATGTCCCGGGTTTATCCGCAATCTGCACCTTGTAATATTGAGCCGTTCGAATCAGATCAGCCATCATACCCTCCTCTCTCCGCCCAACGGGCGGGTATCATCCGACAGGAACTCCATCACGCGAAAACCTCGCCATCGACCAGGCGCAGCTGCGCGAACTGCTCGGGGACGCCGAACCGCG
>DATIQH010000409.1:0-4865 GCA_035471155.1 Nitrospiraceae bacterium
GCGCGGAGGTTGCTTAATGAATCAGGTGACGATTCAGAATCCGGAAGACATTCTATCGATGCTCGCTGAGGTGTCTCTGCGAGGGTCGGGTTTTGTGACGGACTGTCTCCTCGACTATGTGTTGGAAGAAGGCTTCACTGAACCGATCTTTCTTAATGCCAGCGGGGAAGACCCCGAGGCCTACTTTAAAGGTCACGCTCCTGCCTGGGCGGTATATCAGATTCGAGAATGGAAACGGGTGTTGACGGTATCGGGTGGCCCCGGCAAAGAGCGTCGTGTCCAAATTACAGAAACCCCCTAGCTCGTCGTGAGTGTAAAAGGGATGGAGAGAAAAAGCAATGAAACGACGAAGGCTCAACTGGCCGTTGCCGATTTCAATCTGGAGCGCGTCGCATGCCGATGATCCGTCTCACTGAGCCGCAGAGCATGGGTGAACTGGCGATGATTACAAGTTTGCTGGAAGGGAGCGGCATTCCCTACATGGTTCAGAATGAACATATGAGCAGCTTGTATCCTGGACTTCCCATCCTCAACTCGCATGTCATGGTTGACGCACGCGATCAACTCCGTGCGGAAGTGCTGTTGAGCCGGCTGAGGTTGGCTGTGAGGGATGTTTCGTCGCAGCCGTAAGCCCACACTACCGTGGCGGTTTGGGGGCATGCGGGTTCGACGGGGACTGAGTCGGGAGCCGTTCACCTGAGCCTTGGAACCACCCGCCGATGAGGTTGCCTTCCTCGAAGTACAGATAGCGGTGTTTTACCACCGCAGCGCTCTCCCAATCTTCAAAAATCCATTCCTCGCGGCGGATGCCTTCCTTGGTAAACGTCGTATTGATCGTTTGCGGTCCCCCCCAGGCTTCTAACACCTGCTCTTTCGACATCCCGACCATGACGCGATGTTCTTCAATATGTTTCCGGTAATCCGGGTCTTTGAGTTGTGCGATGAGGGGCCAGATCACCATGATGAGAACAAATAGGCCAAGGCCGGCATAGATGATAAGCCGCACCGGGCGTCGGCGGATGAAGGGGGTCGGTTCTTCCAGATCAGTTGGAGCCGCGTTCATTGAATCATGGGGGGCTACGGTGGCGTGAGGCATGACGTGGCGCATCGTAGCAACGTGAATTGGAGAGAGTCAAGCAAAGTGAGGCCGGTTGTCTCAATCTAATCAATGAGATGTGCACAATATGTATACTTGTGGTAATGGATTCATTAAGAAATGAGACGATTCCGCGATATCGGCAAGACCATGTCCTATTGAATAGTGGTGCAGTCGCCATTTTGGGAGTCCTGCTCCTCTGGATCAGTAGCGTCTTGCGACCGGAGATCGTTTTTGCCACGACCATCTATTCTTATATCGATGAACAAGGCACTCCGGTTTTGACCGACAACTTCGAGAGTATTCCCGAACGATATCGTGCAAAGGTGCGAGTGACCGAGCAGGCCCCTAAGGGCGCAACGGATCATTCTGCTGCCGTCAAACTGCAACAGAAGATCGGTGGTTTGTTCCAGAGTTCTGGTGGGGTGGTTGGTGCATTCGCTCCGAATATTTCAGGACTCACGCACTATCAGTCTCAAGTTCTCAGCTTCGGCGGCATCGTTGCGGTGATCTGTCTGCTTGCCAGGTTTTTTGGGCGGAACCAAGCCGTTCGTTTTCTCTCTCTCTGGTGCTTGATTTTTGCGGGTTTGATTGTTCCTGCCCTACTCTTTACCTCGCAGGATGGCCCATTAGACCGATTGACCGGCCAGGCGGGGAATATTCAAGGGAAGCAGCAAGATCGGCTCAAGCAGGCCCCCTAGCCCCTCTTCTCCGTCGCATTTTCCACCATCGTGATCGCTAATCCGCATACTTGGGGACAGGTATCTTTTTAGCCGTGGGCGGCTGAGGAGCAGGCCGGTTCTGAGAGAATTCTGGTGAATAGGGATTCAGGATGGGGTCATGGGTATGTCGCTGTCGCTGTTTCACCAGATCGACACTTTGCGTGCTGATTTCCACGCGGTCGACGAGCGCCTTGGTTGTAAGTGGGTCCGGCAGGCCCTGCAAAGAGAATAGTTGGTAGGCAAGGGCCCACTCCAACTTGTCCTTGGTCGCCTCTTTCACAATAAACCGAGCCTGTGAGGACGCGGCGCCTTTGAACAGCAGCACCCAAATGTTCGATCGGAATGAAGGAGAGGAGGGATCTTCTGACGGACGAAATTCCGGGACGAGTGAGGGGATCTGGGCGAGCGGGACGGAGGGGGAAAATTCAATGTCGACGAGACGAACGAATAACGTTCGATTCTCACTCTCATCGTTGGGGTCGACGGTGTAACTGAACGAATATCGGACTTCGATGCCGTCACGTGTGAATAGATAGACATCCTCGCCGTTTTCCGGCGAGACAAGCTTCCGAAAATACTTCTCCCAATCAGTGATGGCGTAATAGGTAAAGACGCGCAGGGCGGATTTCCTGTCGCGCACCGCTTGCGGCATGCCCAGCTTTTGATGGAGTTCCGGTTGTGTCAGTCCGAGGTAGCCGTCTTCAAAATAGGCTGCTGCGAAGACACGGGAAGGCTGGAACCAGAGACTGGTAACCGATAACAGCAACAGAGACGAAAAGATAGTAGAGATAGAACGGCGCAGGAGCACAGGTTCTCTCCAGCTGATGGCGGCATCGTATCGGCGGTATTCCCTCCTGTCAAGGCGCAATGATTAGGGTGTAACGAACGGGTTGCTTGCCGGTGAAAGAACCTGTCGGTTATGATGGCCGGACCTCTTCCACTATTGCAGCGGATTCGATTGCGGGGACACGTCATATGAGCGCATCGCTAGAAACGTTACTACAACGGCGCATTCTCGTCCTCGACGGGGCCATGGGGACCATGATCCAGCAGCGGAAACTGGACGAGGCCGCGTTTCGTGGCGAGCGGTTCAAAGATTGGAAAAAAGATCAGAAAGGGCACAACGATCTGTTGAACCTGACGCAGCCCGTCATTATCGAGGAGATTCATCGCCGGTATTTCGATGCCGGCGCCGATATCGTAGAAACCAATACATTCAATGCGCAAGCCATTTCCCTGGCAGATTACGGGATGGAGTCATTGGCGTATGAGATTGCGAGAGCCGGAGGGGAATGCGCCAGGCGTGCTGCGGAGCAGGTCAAGGTGGCAGAGCCTGGGCGGTCGTGCTTTGTCGCCGGCGCGATAGGACCCACGACGAAGACGTCGTCTATTTCGACCGATGTCAATAATTCTGCGGCGCGCGGCGCGACTTATGATGAACTGGTGACAGCCTACTATGAGCAGGTCCGTGGGTTGGTCGATGGCGGAGTCGACATGTTGTTGGTCGAAACCATCTTCGATACGCTCAATGCGAAGGCTGCCTTCTTTGCCATCGATCAGTTGTTCGACGATCGCCGCATCAGGCTTCCCCTCATGGCCTCGGTCACGTTTATTCAGGCTGGCAGCAATCGTGGTGTGACAGGCCAAACGATCGAAGCCTTTTGGAATTCTATATCTCACGTGCCCTTACTGAGCGTTGGCATCAACTGCGCATTGGGCCCGAAGGAAATGCGTCCGTTGATTGAAGAACTCTCGGGACTGGTTCCGATTTATGTGAGCAGCCATCCAAATGCCGGGTTGCCCAATCCGTTATTGCCGACAGGATTTCCGGAGACCCCCGATAGTCTGGCGCCCCAATTGAGAGAATGGGCGCAGAATGGCTGGCTGAATATCGTCGGAGGTTGTTGCGGGACGACGCCAGGACATATCAAGCTGATTGCCGAGGCTGTGAAAGGTCTTCCTCCGCGCGTCCCGCCGTTCGTCGAACCTCATACCAGGCTCAGTGGGTTGGAAGCGGTCATGATTCGGCCGGAATCGAACTTTGTCAACGTCGGTGAACGGACCAATGTGACCGGGTCGCCGGCTTTCTCCAAACTGATTCTGGCAGGCGATTATGAGGCAGCACTCTCAGTGGCGCGACAGCAAGTAGAGGGGGGCGCCCAGATCATCGACATCAACATGGACGAAGGCATGCTCGACTCCCAATCTGCCATGGAGAAGTTCCTACGATTGGTGGCGTCGGAGCCGGATATCTGTCGCGTTCCCATTATGGTGGATAGTTCGAAATGGGATATTCTTGAGACGGGATTGAAGAACATCCAGGGCAAACCTGTCGTCAATAGCATCAGTCTCAAAGAGGGCGAAGCCAAGTTCCTCCAGCAGGCTAAATTGGTTCATCGCTATGGGGCTGCCGTCGTCGTGATGGCCTTCGATGAGCGCGGTCAGGCCGACACGTACGAGCGCAAGATCGAGGTCTGCGAGCGGGCCTATCGCCTTCTCACGGAGCGCATCGGTTTTCCAGCCCAGGACATCATCTTCGATCCGAACATCCTGACGGTGGCGACCGGCATCGAGGAACACAATAATTACGCAGTGAACTTTCTCGAAGCCACACGGTGGATCAAGCAGCATCTTCCGCTGGCGAAAGTGAGTGGGGGTGTCAGCAATATTTCATTCTCGTTTCGCGG
Source organism: Nitrospiraceae bacterium (assembly GCA_035471155.1). Classification (GTDB taxonomy): domain Bacteria; phylum Nitrospirota; class Nitrospiria; order Nitrospirales; family Nitrospiraceae; genus Palsa-1315. The sequence goes on from DATIQH010000409.1 coordinate 4,506, forward strand.
CAACAATCGCGTGCGCGAGGCGATGCATTCAGCGTTTCTCTATCATGCAGTCAAGGCCGGTCTGGACATGGGCATTGTGAATGCGGGGCAGCTGGCGGTGTATGAAGAGATTCCCAAGGATCTCCTGGAATTGGTCGAAGATGTGTTGCTGAACCGCCGGCCGGATGCGACGGAACGATTGGTGACGTTTGCCGAGACCGTGAAGCAACAGGGCAAAGCGGTGGTGAAAGACGATGAGTGGCGTTCAGGCACGATCGAAGAGCGCCTTTCCCATGCGCTGGTGAAGGGCATGACCGATTTCATTGAGCAGGATATCGAGGAAGCCAGGCAGAAGTATGCCAAACCGCTACATGTAATCGA
>DATIQH010000410.1:0-8486 GCA_035471155.1 Nitrospiraceae bacterium
GAATTGTAAATACGTCATTCGCATGGTGATGGCCAGCAAAAAACGCTTAGGCCGAAAAGCAAATGTCGGTTGAATGAAATACTTGTGGTACCCGCCTTCGGCCGTCCGCTGGACGTTTGAAAAAAAGAAAAAGCCGAAAACGGAATCCTGCGCATAGCCGCGTCCGGCGCCATATCCGCTGAAGATTTCGTACGATATTTTGTTGGTGTGACCAAAGTATCCCAGCCCAACCTCTCCGGATTGGTGACGGCGATAAGTATTGTTCAGGTTCTGCTGCCGGTTGTTTGCATACATTCCACCGGCGGTAATTCCAACGTGATCTGTTAACCTCTCATCAAGAGCAGGTCCTCTTACAGTTGAGAACCATGGCAGCCGGAGGAGTCTATGATCATCTCGGCGGCGGGTTCCATCGCTACTCGGTGGATGGCCAGTGGTTGATTCCGCATTTTGAGAAGATGCTCTACGACAACGCGCAGCTGGTGCGGATCTATCTCGATGGATGGCGCCTGACCAAAGAGAACCGGTTTCGTGAAGTGGTGGAAGAGACCTTGGAGTTCGTTCGCCGAGAACTCACGCATCCGGACGGCGCGTTCTTTGCGGCGCAGGATGCCGATAGTGAGGGGCATGAGGGAAGTTACTTCGTGTGGGAACGGGGAGAGATTGCGGCGGTGCTGGGAGTTGAAACGGCTGAGGAGTTCTGCCGGCACTACGGGGTGACGGAAAGCGGCAATTTTGAAGGCAAGAACGTATTGAATCGACTCGGTGAGGTTCGATCAGAACCCGGCACGCAAGCGGAGGTGGAGTCCTTGTTGCGGTCCGCCAGGGTGAAGTTGCTCGCCGCGCGAGAGCAACGGATGAAGCCGCAACGGGATGACAACGTGCTCACGAGTTGGAATGCGATGATGGTGTCCGCTTATTTTGACGCCTATCAGACATTCGGGGCTCCCTCGTATCTGAAAGCTGCGGAACGGGCGCTCACATTCCTGTTGGATTATGCGGTCGAGCAGGGGCGAGTCTATCGTACAGTCAGGGCAGGAAAGGGGCGTTTGAACGGCTATTTGGACGATGCAGCCTGTCTTGCCGCCGCCTTGCTGGACGCGTTTGAAGCGACCTCGCATCGGTGGTATCTGGATCAAGCTCGAGAGGTGACGGACCATCTGCTGGAGCGATATTGGGATGAGAAAGCCGGTGGGTGTTTTTATACCAGCCGCGACCATGAAAGTCTTCTCCATCGCATGAAGTCCGGTACTGATAGTGCGATTCCGTCCGGTAATGCTGTTGTCGCAATGGTCTTGTTGCGGCTGTTCTCTTTCACCAGAGAGCAGCGGTACCATGACCGGGCTGAACAGCTGTTCCGGGTGTTCCGTCATGTGATGGAGCACAATGCCTATGGTTCATCGGCCATGCTCTGCGCGCTGGATTGGTACCTGACGACGCCGCAAGAAGTTGTTGTGATCGGGACTCGTGGCGATGCGATGACCGAATCACTGCTCGCAACAGTCCATCGGCGCTATCTGCCGAATCGTGCGGTGGTGGTAGCCGAAGGCGCCCATCACGCCGGGGAGTCCGACTTGGCGATTGCCGCAGGGAAGGCGAGCGTGAATGGGCAGCCGACGGCATATGTCTGTCAACGCCAGACCTGTTCTCCTCCAGTGACGGAAGGCCATCAACTGGATCTGCTTTTGTAAGGAGGATGCCGTGGGTGCAGGCGATTCAGGCAAAGGATTGTACGATCATCTTTACCGCCGATTCTTTGAGAGTCGCGAGTCGCGCCAGGGCTATGATTTCCAGCATGCCCCAGGTGGAAGCGCTCCAACACCCAGTGTCACGTTTCGGGATCGTCTTCGATGGTGGACCTGGGGTCGGTGGCGACGTCGGGAGAGGATTATGGCCGCCCGTGACCGGTTCCAGCAGGACATTCTCGACCTCAAGAACCCGCCATCGAAATAAGAAGAGATTGAGAGGATCGATGCGACTGTACGTGGTATCAGCGTGAGCTCTAGGGGTATAGGCAGGGTCTTTGTCGTGCTCGCATTGGCGGGGGTCGTCTGTGAGGGGAGCTTTTGTATCGAACCGTCCCTCGCTATTCAGGCAGAGAGCCGAACAGAAAAAGAAGCGAATTTGAAAGGTCAGGCCCAAGGGGGACTGTTCAATCGGTGGACCTTCGATCAGCAGAAGTCTGGTGAGATTCCTGCCGGATTCTCGATGCTGGGGTTTGGTGAAGGGCCGGCTGCGGACTGGACGATCAAGGTAGATACCGACGCGCCCTCGGCATCCAACATTCTGGCTGCGAATTCAGCATGTCAGGCTGTGAGTTGTTACCGGTTGATCGTTGCTGATGATTTTCAGTATGAATACCCGGATCTATCGGTCCGGATGCGGTTTCCCGTCGACGCGGCGACGGGAGTGGGTGGCATGGTGTTTGGGGTGCAGGATGCCGCACATTTCTATGCGGCGGTGGTCGATCTCTCGACGAAGACATTTGAAGTGATTCGGGTGGTGGATGGAAAGGAGAAGAGCCTCGGGCGGTCGCCGATCACACCCAAAGCAGTCTCCTGGCATACGCTACGAATCCAGCGGAATACCATCATCAGCAAGGACTTTATCGAAACCTTCTTCGACGGGCAGCTTGCCGTGACCGTTGAGGATCAGTCGCTGGCGACCGGTCGTGTCGGGCTCCTGGTTCGAGGACACACCGCTCTGGATTTCGACAGCTTGCACGCCGTTCCGCTGTTTTCTCACCGCCCGCTGTCTGCCCCCGCGGCCTATTAGCCACACGCATGCATTGCGCACGATTGCATCGTCCCTTGCATTTGAGGTGGCTAAGGAGTAGAGTACATTCGTGTATCATCGCGAAAGGCCTGGTGGTGATACCATAGAGAGAGACAAGGCCTAGACAGTTGTTGTTTTGGTTCTGCACGGGAATTTGATCGGAAGCCAGCCTTGAGCCGCCATGGTGTTTGCATCTTCGGCCCACTCCTTCCTCACTTTGTTCTCGAGTCCAAGACAACACATATACTCAAAGGAGGAGCCCAATGGGTTCGAAGATTTATGTCGGGGGTTTGCCGTATTCCACAACTGAGCAGCAGCTGAGCGATTTGTTTGCTGCGCATGGAGCGGTGGCATCATCCCGAATCATCACAGATAAGTTTACCGGCCAGTCCCGCGGGTTTGGATTCGTGGAGATGTCCTCGGATTCGGAAGCGCAGGCGGCGATTACCGCGCTGAACGGCACGGAGTTGGGCGGTCGCACGTTGACCGTCAATGAAGCGCGCCCACAGGAGCCACGTACTGGTGGCGGTGGCGGCGGCCGTGGTGGTCGAGGCGGCGGTGGAGACCGGTACTAAGCTGTAACAAGTGTTTTACACGTCGGGGCTGCCTATCCGGCAGCCCCGCTATTCCTTCCTAGAATTGCCCATCAACGTGATGCGCTTCTCGGCCTTCTGACTAGGCCAGACCGTGCAGTCCCAGGAAGTGTTTCTTTACAAGGAGTCTTATGTCTACGTTTGCTGATATGAATCTGCCCCAGTCCCTTGCCCAGCGCCTGATTCAGGCGGGTCTGACGACACCTACGCCGGTGCAACAGGCTGCCATTCCGTTGGCGCTGAAAGGCCAGGACATTATGGCGCAAGCCAAAACCGGGAGCGGAAAAACACTGGCGTTCCTGCTGCCGATTATCGAGCAAGTTATGCGACGGGAGGCTGTCGCGCCAGCGCCTGGCCCCTATACCAAGTCCGGACCGAGCCACGCGCCCGGGCCGAAGTTTTTGGTGCTGGCGCCCACGAGGGAATTGGCGCTACAGATCGAAATGGAGTTGCGCAAGTATGCTCCGATATCCGTGACCTCCCTGTCGGTGTACGGCGGGACGCCGATCGAGCGCCATTACCGCGCGCTGCAACGACCGCCGATGGTGGTGGTCGGTACGCCTGGGCGGTTGCTCGACTTGGCAGGCTCCGGCCACTTGAAGTTGGGCGGCGTGACGTTTCTTGTGATGGACGAGGCCGATCAGATGTTGGATCGCGGATTCCTGCGGGACATCCAACGGATCATTCGCCTTCTTCCCGTTGAACGCCAGACACTGCTATTCTCCGCGACATTTTCCGGGGAGATTCAAACGCTCGCGCAGACCATGCAGCGCAATCCCGCTCGCGTCTCTGTCGATCCTGGGATCAGCACACCGGCCACGATCGTGCATGCCTACTATGTTGTGCCTGGTGATCAGGCGCGTACACAGCTTGTGCATACGCTGCTCCGAGGAGTGACGGGTGGGGGGCGGTCGATGGTATTTTGCGATCAAAAGTACAAGGTGCGGCGCTTGGCGGCTCATTTGGGCGGAGAACAGGCTTCGGTCGGCGCGCTGACCGGCAATCACAGCCAAGCGCAGCGGGAGCGAACGCTCGGCGCGTTTCGGGCCGGACGGCTCCGTTCGCTCGTGGCGACAGATGTGGCGGCCAGAGGTCTCGATATTCAGGACGTGACCCAAGTCATTCACTATGAGTTGCCGACCAATCCGAATTCCTACGTCCATCGGACGGGGCGAACGGGCCGGGCGGAAAAGGAAGGCGCGACGTACTTAATTCTGTCTCAGTCAGAAGAGCGAGAGTATCTTCGAATGGTGAGACAATTACGAATCGAGACGAAGAAACTCGCGCTTCCTGTATTTGTCGCTCTCCCGTCTCCAGCCCCTATGCCGGTCAGCGAAGAACAACCGCGCCACCATCGGCCCCGCCGAAGTGCCGAACCATCTGGTCGGCGATTCCGTGAAGGTGAAAGCCGAGGATCGGTTCATAGGCCTGAAGCCTCAACCGGTCGGTCTCGGTACTCGCGATATTAAAAGACGTTGATGCCACCGGCCCTGGAAAGGGACCGGTGGCGATTCGTCTGTCCGTCAGAATTCGACCAGCGCCTTCTGTTGTGCGTACGGTTATTTCCGATGGTAAGATAACGGCCGAAAGGTCGTCCCATGCCTCTGTTTCAACTCGAAGCTCCATTCAAGCCCTGCGGTGATCAAGGCCAGGCCATCGACAAGTTGGTGGCGGGGATTGTGGCCGGTCGAAAGCACCAAGCATTGCTCGGTGTCACCGGTTCCGGCAAGACCTTCACCATGGCCAATGTGGTTGCGCAGGTTCAGAAGCCTACATTGGTGTTGGTCCATAACAAGACGCTGGCCGGTCAGCTCTATCAAGAGTTCAAGCAGTTTTTCCCCCACAACGCGGTGGAATATTTCGTCAGCTACTACGATTATTACCAGCCGGAAGCCTATATTCCCCAAAGCAACACGTACATTGCCAAGGACGCGTCCGTCAACGACGCGATCGATCAGATGCGGCATGCCGCCACAACGGCGCTGCTCCAACGGAACGACGTGCTGATCGTCTCATCGGTGTCCTGTATTTACGGCCTGGGGTCGCCGGAGGTCTATCACGAGATGGTGATATTTCTCGAAGAGGGGATGGAAATCAGGCGGGAAAAGATCCTGGCAAAACTGGTCGAGATTCAATATGCGCGCAACGACATGGATTTTCACCGTGGCACCTTTCGCGCTCGAGGCGACGTCATCGAAATTTTTCCGGCTTCGAACGATGCGGTGTCTGTGCGAGTCGAATTGTTCGGCGACGTGGTTGACGCGATTCATGAAATCGATCCGCTCACGGGGAAGTCGCTCGGGAAGCTGCCGAAAGTCGCGGTCTTTCCGAACACGCACTATCTCATTGCGCCGGATCGGTATGAGCGGGCGATTACAGGAATTGAAGAAGAGCTGGAAGAGCGAGTCGCCTATTTCAAGAAGCAGAATCAACTCGTGGAAGCCCAACGGATCGCGCAGCGCACCAAGTTCGATCTCGAAATGATTCGGGCGATGGGATATTGCCATGGCATAGAGAACTATTCACGGCACCTCAGTGGCCGCGCAGCCGGTGAGCAGCCTCCGACGTTGCTCGACTATTTCCCCAAAGATTTTCTGCTGATCGTCGACGAATCCCATGCGACGATTCCCCAAGTGGGCGGGATGTACGAGGGCGACTATTCTCGGAAGCGCACGTTGGTCGAGTACGGATTCCGGTTGCCTTCGGCGATCGATAACAGGCCGCTCAAATTCGCGGAATTCGAGCGTTGCCTCAATCAAGCCGTGTACGTTTCCGCGACGCCGGGCTCTTATGAGTTGGGACATGCGGACGGGGAGATAGTCGAACAGATTCTTCGCCCGACCGGCCTGATGGATCCGGTCATCGAGGTGCGTCCGGCCAAGGGGCAGGTAGATCACCTCCTTGCCGAAGTGCGGACGGAAACGGCACAGGGTGGACGTGTGCTGATCACTACCTTGACCAAACGCATGGCGGAAGATTTAAGCGAGTACTACCATGACCTCGGCATCAAGGTGCGGTATCTGCATTCCGACATTAAGACGTTGGAGCGGGCTGAGATCATACAAGATCTGCGTCGGGGGGTGTTCGACGTGCTGGTGGGGATTAACCTCCTGCGAGAAGGGCTGGATCTTCCAGAGGTTACTCTGGTGGCGATTCTCGATGCGGATAAAGAAGGGTATCTTCGATCCTATCGTTCGTTGATCCAGACGGCCGGGCGGGCAGCGAGGAATGTGCGAGGCCATGTGATTCTGTATGGTGATGCCGTCACCGATTCAATGCAGATGGCACTCGCCGAGACCGGACGCCGGCGCGCGATTCAGGCTGACTACAATGCCAAGCACGGTATCGTGCCCATGAGCATCAAGAAAGATGTTCTGTCACTCGAGTATGCCACGGCGGAGGCGGGTGATGTGCAATTGGATTTGGCCGCGGAGTCGCCGTCTGTCTATGGGACGGAGGACGCGACAGAGCAAATCATCAAACGGCTGGAAACGGAAATGAAAGCTGCCGCCAAGGCGTTGGAGTTCGAACGGGCCGCCACCCTGCGAAACCGGATTCGAGCGTTGAAGCTGAAGGAACTAGAGCTGAAGCCGGAACGTTAGCGGGTTGCAGAAAAGTAGGTTTGCCACAGCAGAACTTCAATGATTTGCATGTTTGGGTAGAAGAAGAATTTTCCCGCAGGATGCTCAAAAAGGCATCCAACTAGGCCGCAGGTGAATCAAAACCGGAGGCGTACCCTCTGGGGTACGATGAGGATTTTGACGAACCGAGAACGACGTTGGAGGGCTTTTTCAGCGTCCTGCCAGAGGGCTGTTACACGTTTTTGTATAGGTAGATGCCAAGAAACATTCCAACAAGGCTGAGGAGATTGATTTTTATTTCGAAGCCTAGCGTGAACTTGAGGAGGACCAGATCGATAGTGAACGGGCTGATGCCGGGGCTAAAATTGGTGGCGAAGATCGATTGAATGGTGCCATGCGGGGCCATGACCCGGAGGATTTCTCCCAGTACTCCCCCCAATAGTCCGCCGATGAGCACGAAAATGAGCAGAACCCAGTATGATTTTCTCACGGCAACCGCCTCGCAACTCTCGAACTCTCTGTGGAGTCTCGCAGAAACAACGGTGGGGTCATTTGGACCATAGCGAAAGGTCTGGGACATGTCAATAAAATGCACGCTCCCTTCCCTTGACTTCATCTTGCCTCGTCCTTTAGACTCCCCGATGCTCTTTTGCTAGAATTTTCGAGGCGATCGGAGATCTGGGGTAAGGCTTCGATTGCCTTTTTATTTGTGGCGCTATGCTCGATTCTCTCAGCGAAAAATTCGAGAAGATTTTAAAAAAGCTGCGCGGTTCCGGTGTCCTCACCGAACAGAACATCGCAGAAGCCTTGAAAGAGGTTCGTCTGGCGCTGCTCGAAGCCGACGTCAACTTCAAGATCGTTAAGGATTTTATCGAGCGGGTTCGTGTAAAAGCTGTTGGGCAGGAGATCCTCCAAAGTTTGACCCCCGGACATCAGGTCGTCAAGGTGGTGTGGGACGAGCTGCGGGAGATGATGGGGCGCGAGAAAGCCGGTCTGGCTCTGGCGTCGAATCCTCCGACCGTCGTCATGATGGTGGGGCTCCAGGGCGCTGGAAAAACGACGACCTGCGGCAAGCTCGGGCGGTACTTCAAGGCACAAGGGAAACGGGTTCTTCTGGTTGCGGCAGATCCTCGCCGCCCGGCAGCCGGTGATCAGTTGGCGAGTCTGGGGCGCGATCTTGCGATCGACGTGTATCGAGCCGATCAGGCGCAAGTGGTTCAGGCCGATGTCGTCCGTATTTGCCAGACTGGTGCGGAACGGGGGCGAGATCAGGGGTACGATCTCGTCGTGCTGGATACCGGCGGGCGTCTTCACATCGATGATGAATTGATGGGAGAGCTGGTCGCGGTGAAAGCGGCTGTGCAGCCACAAGAAACACTCTTGGTGGCCGACGCCATGACGGGCCAAGATGCGGTCACGATGGCGAGCCAGTTCGATCAACGCATCGGACTGACCGGCATCATCCTGACCAAGGTTGAGGGCGATGCTCGAGGCGGGGCGATCCTGTCTATCCGGGCGGTGACCGGCAAGCCGATCAAGT
>DATIQH010000411.1:0-8814 GCA_035471155.1 Nitrospiraceae bacterium
GCGGAATAAACACATAATCACCCGGGTGAAGCTCCCGCACTGGTTTCCCCAATGTCAGCGTTCCCGTACCCTCCAGCACGTACACCCCTTCTGTATGCTCTTGATCTTTGCCGACACTACAAGAATTAATCAAGAGCGCAGAGCGCGCCATCCTCGTGACGAACTTCTGGTACATCCGGACGGTCAATCCGACCGATCTCACCTTGACCGGCATGACGAGAGACGGCACGTTTCTCGTCGAGAATGGAACGATCGTGTCCGCCGTGAAGAACTTCCGGTTTCACGAGAGCCCTCTGCGAGTCTTCAATCAGGTTGCAGCGTTCACCAATCCGTCCGAAGCGATCACGTCCGAAACCGGCAAGCTACTTGTGCCCGCGATGACGCTCCGCGAGTTCAACTTTTCCAGCATCACTCGATTCTGAGGTTCGTCTGCTGTGAGTGGACAAGAAAGGCGGTGAACATGATGTGGACGGCAAGGCGGTGCTTCATGGCGGTGTTGGGGACAAGCTTGCTGGGTGCCGGCTGCACCATCGTTGGAACTTCCGGACAAGAGGACCTTGGGCGGGGGATCGTACGGGGCACATTGGGAGCCCAGCTGGCCGGCGACGCGCGGTCCTCAACCCCGGCAAATGTTTTTGCGTTAAGCGGCCAGGTAACGGCGGTGGAGGGCGGGGCCTATGTGCTTCAGGAAATCAGTGGTGTCGAACGTCGTGTGGCACATGATGAAAATACCCGAATCGATCGACCGGCCCATGTCGGGGATCGAATCGAAGTCTTCGTAGACGACAAAGGCCGCGCGGTCCTAATCAGGAATATCGATTGAGACGAAGGACCGCAGTAGGCCTGGGCGAAGAAACACACTCATGCTTGTAAGGGGAGGATCGATGCTCGCGACACGCTTGATGGTCGTTATGGCATGTTGGCTTGCGATGTCCTCACCGGCGCAAGCCGTATCTGCCGACCTGACCGCTGATCCGCCGCTGTTCGATAATCTAGGTTCTCTCCATCACCCCATCACGACCACATCGGAGCAGGCTCAACGGTATTTCGATCAGGGGCTCCGACTCGTCTATGCGTTCAACCACGAAGAAGCGATCCGGTCGTTTGAGGCTGCGATCCAACAGGACTCGCAGGCAGCCATGCCCTATTGGGGAATTGCGCTGGCGCTCGGCCCCAATATCAATAGCGCGATGGAAAAAAAGGACGACCGTCGAGCGATCGAGATGGTCCGGAAGGCTCGGCAACTGGCAGACCGCACGACTCGCGGGGAGAAAGCATACATCGAAGCGTTGGCCGCACGGTACGTGAGCCGGAAGGGGATCAAACGCAAGGGACTCGATGAAGCCTATGCGAAGGCCATGCGATCGGTTGCGCAGCAATTCCCCGATGATGATGACGCAGCCACACTGTTTGCGGAATCGCTGATGGATCTGCGGCCCTGGGACTTTTGGAAGCCGGATGGGCGGCCGCAGCCCGGCACAGACGAGATCGTCGCCACACTCGAGTCCGTACTTGCGCGGAATCCCGATCACCCGGGCGCGTGCCACTACTACCTCCATGCGGTCGAGGCGTCGTTGCAACCGGAACGATCCCTGCCCTGCGCGGAGCGATTGCCGGGTCTCATGCCCGGGGCAGGCCATCTCGTTCATATGCCCGCACACATTTACATGCGGGTCGGAAGATACCACGAAGCCGTGGAACGGAATCAGCAGGCCGCTCACGCCGATGAGCAGTACCTGGCCGATCAACATCCAACCGGGGAGTACACCGACGGCTATTACACGCACAACCTCCACTTTCTCTGGGCGTCCCTGGCGATGGAGGGGCGTAATGTCGAAGCGATGAAAGCGGCTCGGGACTTGACGGCAACCATCACTGAGGAGGAAGCCCGTAAAGAACGCGGAAAGGAGCTCTACCTCTCGACGCCGATCTTTTCGATGATCCGGTTCAGCCGGTGGGAGGAGTTGCTCAGGGAGCCTCCGCCACCCAAGGGGTTGCGATTGATGGAAGGGATGTGGCGGCTGGGGCGAGGACTGGCCCTTGTTGCGACCGGCCGGCTTCCTGGGGCTGATGGCGAACATGTCGTCCTTGCCGGCCTCACGAAGCAGATCCGACGAAATCGCACGACGGAAGAAAAAAGCGAGCGGGCGATGCTCAAGATCGCCGAGCGGATTCTCTCAGGAGAGATTGCCGCGCACCGCCAACGCTATGACGACGCGGTCAGGCTGTTCGAGGAGGCGATGAAAGTCGAAGAGGCGCTTCCATACTCGGAGCCGCCTCTCTGGCCGTTGTCCGTTCGGCATCATTTGGGGGCAGCGCTCTTGCTGGCCGATCGCCCGTCCGAAGCGGAAGCGGTCTATCGCGCGGATCTTCTGCGATATCCGGACAACGGATGGGCGCTGATTGGATTGATCCGGAGTCTCCGGGCCCAACAGAAGGACGATCAGGCGGCTGAGACCGAAGATCGGTTCAAGAAAGCCTGGGCTCATGCCGACTTCACTCCGGCTGCGTCTCGAATGTAAATGGCTAGGGAGAGGGTACGCCGGAGAGCTGGCCTTTTTCGAAGAGAATGCCGGAGTTGTCGAAGGGCAGACGTCCGTCTTTGAGGTAGAGCCGACCTGTGATGTCGTACGAGAGGTCTTGCGCCTGGCTGAAACTCAGGAGCTGGCGTACCACATCGAAGGTCGAGGTGCTTGTCTGAACTGACACAATGGCATCGCTGAATCTGGGGACTGAGATGGCCGTATTGCCCAATCCTCGGGCCAGCCGTTTCCCATTGAGATTGAGTGTAAAATCAATGCCCGTGACGAGCAGATCGAAATCGTTCGGGTTGCGGATTCTGAGGTCCACCTGCAATCGTTGTTCAAACGCGGTTCCTTCCAAGGGCGTGATATTCGTGACGAGCACCTCCGGGGGTTCGCCTTTCATCATCCAGGAGGCGCACCCTATTATGGTGACAAGGAGAACACATGCGAGGGAATGGGCAATGGTCTGCATGGGCCTCGATCTTACAGGAACATTTGAATCGATGCCATGCTCGCAGGAGAGCCGTAAGGCTTTACGAAGCCATTCGACTGAGTGAGTAAGGGGGACCGTTTCATGAGAAGACAAACCGCTCTATTAGTTCTTGCCGTGGCTGTCCTCCTCATCGGAGCCTGGAGCGTCCTGTCGGCCAATCAGGCTGCAGCGGAGACGACCTCGGGCAAGGCGTACTTCGCGGGAGGCTGCTTCTGGTGCATGGAAGAAGTCTTCGAAAAGGTTGATGGTGTGCTGTCTGCCACGTCGGGATATATGGGAGGGACGGTTTCCAATCCGACCTATGAAGAAGTGTCTGCCGGACGAACGGGGCATGCAGAATCAATCGAAGTGATCTATGATCCGGCCAAAGTGAGCTACCAGAAGTTGCTGGATGCCTTTTGGCGCAATGTCGATCCCATCACACCGAATGCGCAGTTCTGCGACCACGGCAACCAGTATCGCTCCGCCATTTTCTTTCAGACCGATGAAGAGAAGCGCGCATCGGACGGCTCCAAGCAGACGATCGAGCAATCGAAACGATTCAAAGAGCCGATCGTCACACAGATTGTGATGGCCTCGAAGTTCTATCCAGCCGAGGAGTACCATCAGGACTTCTACAAGAAGAACCCCATACGCTACAAATTCTACAAATACAATTGCGGTCGCGCTCAGCGACTGGAAGAGTTGTGGGGAAAACCGTAACACAGGCCGAGCCACTCCTATCCTTTCGTTCTGGCCCTTCGCAAGAGTGCCGCGACAAGTCCCCCGCCCTCAGTGTATATTTCTGATCCAGAAATCCATGCTCATATTTTATTGCCCAGTGAGGTGCAGTTCGTGAAACATCCGGTCAGGCAATCGACAAGAAAACCAGTGATCGGGGTCATGGGTCCCGCCAAGGCCGGTATCCGAGAATTGGCCGATGCTAAAACTTTGGGAGAACTCATTGCACGTCAAGGATGGGTGGTGCTGACAGGAGGGCGCGCGAGCGGTGTGATGGACTCGGCCAGCGAGGGAGCGAAGTCGGTACCCGGCAGCTTAACGGTTGGGATTCTTCCGGATGGCAAGGCTCCAGTGTCCCGGTTTGTGGACGTGGCGATCGTCACGGATTTGGGCCAGGCGCGTAATAACGTGAACGTCATGTCCAGCGACGTCATCGTGGCCTGTGGGCTCGGCGGCACGGGAACGGTCTCAGAAGTTGCATTGGCGCTGAAGGCAAAGAAGACCGTGATTCTGTTGGGGGCCGACAAGGCCGGTGTGGGTCTGTTCAAAAATCTCGCGCCGCAACTCGTCCACGCTGCGGCTTCGCCCGAAGAAGCGGTCAAGCTGATCGGCGACCTTCTTTAGCAGGATGCCGAAAAAGTCCGAACGTTTTGAGCATCCTGCGGGATCATGCTCCTGTTCCGCCACGTATGTAGACTCGCGAAGCTTTCACGGGGCTACGTAGTTTTAGCCTGCTAGCGATCTCGTGCAGCCGTCTCTAATTCTCTGATTTAAAATCTCTGAGAAGTCTTCGCCTCTGAAGAACTGTGCCGCTTCGTGCGGGGAGAGCCACAGTTCCCAAACGTCCACTCCGTGCGGATCACGCCACATCGAGTCATGTGGCATAACCATCATTTTCCCTATCCTATCGGCAAGTTAGCGGGAGTCCATCTCGGCACGGATCTTGAGACCTTGCAGGCTTCTATGAAGGTTGTCTTGTGCACAGGGATGTAATCGCACACTATGGCCACCGACGACACAAGGAACGGACTGCTCTGTTCACGCCTGCTGCGCACCTCTTGTGCGCTGGTAGTGATGCTGTGCCTGCTGATCGCCGCCGCCCCCACACCGACGAGGCCCGACTACGACGGCGCCTACCCTCGGTATTCTAAACAGGAGATCCGGCGGGCTATCGCGTGGTCAGCCAAGAAGTATCGTCTTGATCCCGCTCTGCTGCGCGCAGTCATCAAGACCGAATCTGATTTTCGTCAGCATGCCGTGTCTCCGAAAGGCGCGGTCGGCTTGATGCAGCTGACGCCGGCTGCTGCGGCGACGTTGCGCGTGGGCGACGCCTATGACTCCATCCAGAATATCCGCGGAGGGGCCAAGCAGCTGCGGCATCTGCTGAATCTCTACCAAGGCGATCTTCCATTGGCCTTGGCGGCCTATAACGCCGGGGTCCATCGGGTCAAAGGCCGCAAAGTTCCGCGCATTCGAGAAACCAGGACCTACGTGAAAAGAGTACTGCGGTACTATGAGGTATTCCGTTCTCACCCACAGCCTCCTCCCAAGAATGAAAAGACGTGAGGGGACGCTAACGAGGTCGAGCTCCCATTCTCATGCTGCCAGACAGGCTACTGATTGCCCCTGATCATTCCTCGCCAGTTCTTCTGCATAGCCGGCGCGTCAGATCCCAGATGTATCTTGCGGCTGATGTTTTTGGTAACGAATAGATTGAGCAGGGAAGAAGAGGAATGTTTTCAGCGCTCTGCTAGAGCTTGGCTTTCATAATGATGGACCGGACTCGTTCGCGTTGGGCCGGCCTGATCCCTGTAAACTCGAGACCGAACTTTTTGCCGTTCACCCACCGCACCAGGGCTTCGTCGATGCGCAGAGGCCATTGCTGGTCGAGAAGAAACAGAGACAGGCGGAACACCATGCCGGCCTGAACCTTGGTAAGAGATGTTGCCTGACAGCCGTTTGTAGAGAGATCGAGAACTGTCGCCTCACCCTCGAAGTCATCCTCTCCAAAAAAGAATAGCCGGCAACTCAGGCTGAGACGGCGGCCCCGACGTTCCGCCATCGCAGTTTCGCGGTCAGGACCTGACGCTCGGTCGGATCTAGGGGCCTGCGTGTTCACGAAAGACGTCCTTTCTCTTCAATCGATCGGAGAAGGCATACATCGGCCCTGAAGCCGCTACCGGGCAAGCTGTGAGCGGTCTTCCTCAGGGAGAATAGCCAGGAGGAGCGGCCGACAGGGTCCTGATTTCAGTATAGCAATTTGGTTTTTATATGTAACAAAAACTTCTTAATTCGATTTTGCATCCGAACCAATCTGTTCCATAGTCCACTAGAAAAAAGGCTTGACCTGCCTGGAACTGCTCTGCGACAAAGAGACTCTTTGATTGAGTTTTCCGCAGCCTAAGAGGAGTGATGTCATGACAGAACGGCACATCAATCAACGAATGGCCGCATTGGCCTATTCAGAGATTCGAGCGATGACCCAAGCCTGTGTCCATGCGAAGGGCCTCAACATGGCACAAGGGGTTTGCGATACGCCGGTTCCACCAGTGGTGCTTCGAGCCGCAGCGCAGGCGATGGACAACGGGAAGAATGTCTATTCGCGGTTCGATGGATTGCTCGAACTGCGACAGGCGATCGCGAAGAAGCTCGCGCGGTACAACGGCATCGCGGCTGACCCCGAAACGGACGTGACGGTCAGTGCGGGAGCCACAGGGGCCTTTCATTGTGCCTGCCTGGGGCTGCTCAATCCCGGCGACGAAGTCGTTCTTTTCGAGCCCTACTATCAGTATCACGTCAGCGCGCTGCTGGCGGTTGAGGCGGTTCCGGTGACGGTGAAGATGCAGGCTCCCGACTGGACCTTTTCCATGGCCGAGGTCGAGCGCGCAATCACGCCTCGAACCAAAGCGATCATTGTGAACTCGCCTGGCAATCCCTCCGGGAAAGTATTCAGCAGGCAAGAATTGGAGAGTCTTGCCGCGATCGCTCAACAAGAGGATTTGCTCGTATTCACCGACGAAATCTACGAGTACTTTCTGTATGACGGTCGGACACATGTGAGCGTCGCAACCTTGCCGAGGATGGCCGACCGTACGATTACCATCGGCGGGTATTCCAAAACGTTCAGTATCACCGGCTGGCGTATCGGCTACAGTGTTGCGGCAGCGCGGTGGGCACAGGCGATCGGAGCCATGAACGACCTGCTCTATGTCTGTGCCCCGACGCCGTTGCAGGCGGGGGTGGCGGTGGGCATTCAGGAACTTCCGGACTCGTTCTACCGCGACCTGACGCGTGACCATCAACAGAAACGAGATCGGTTCTGCGAGGCCTTGTCGAAGGCTGGTCTGACGCCGTCGATTCCACAGGGCGCGTACTATGTGCTGGCCAATGCGTCTCGGCTGCCTGGCACAACGGGAAAAGAGCGGGCGATGTTTCTCCTTGAGACTATCGGTTTGGCCGGTGTGCCGGGAGAAGCGTTCTTTTCCGGGACTGACGGGAGGCAGTTCATTCGATTCAGCTACGCAAAAATCGATTCCGACATCGACGACGCCTGCCGGCGACTTGCGCGGCTTGACTAGCTGGTTGTTGAATAGTCCGCAGCGTGCTTTGCTTGCTGCGCCCATTTCGCCCGACCGCTTGTGTACCAGTTCACCAAATGGTAAGTAAGAAGAAGCGATACGAGTTGAAAGGGCGACATGATCCTACGATATTTTGCTGTTCCTATCCTTCTCGCCACCACAGTCCTTGTGGCGGCATGCGCCGGGCCGGCGGTTCAACAGGCTGTGTCCACGGATTCCCCTCCTTCCTCTATTGTGTCTCAACCCGATGACCGCCATATCCTCGCCGGTGAATGGGAATATGAGGACGGCGGCGTCGTTCGGTTGACACTCAACGAGCAGGGCAACGGTCGCTATGCTTGGAAAGACGGGCGAATTGAAACACGCAAGCTCATCGGCCATACCTGGCATGGCATGTGGGTTCAGAAGGCGAATGATCGAGAGGGTGGATTTACGGTCGAGTTATCGCCGGACTTGACAGAAGGGGAAGGCCGCTGGTGGTACAGCCGCATCGGAGCCGACCACGCTCCCACGCAGAAGGGTGGAACATTTCATCTCACTAAGAAGACCGCTCTACTGAACCGCAACACAACTCCACCGGCACCGTAAGATGCTTCTCGCGCCATAGCCGGTGACCGGCAGGGAGCCTCATGGAGGGACGTAAACATACCCGTTTTGCCGTACAACTTCCCGTATCGTTCAGCGGAGATCAGGTTTCCGACGGGGGCACGATCTTAAATGTGTCCGCGGAGGGTTGCGCCATCACGTCGGGCAGGGTCGCCGGCACCGGAACCTATCTGCAATTGACGATGCAACTCCGGGAACGAGAGGAGCCGGTCCAGGTCGATCTGGCCGCAGTTCGGTGGGTTTCCGCGACGCGGTTCGGCGTTGAGTTTATTAAAATTCGTCAGGAGGAAGAGGAGCGGCTGAGGAGGTTCGTCAAGACACTGGAATCGACGGCCTGAGCACCCGCGCCTGCAACGAGATTCGAGCGGCTACTTCATTGCAACGCTCCGGACTTGCTCATAGGTAGTCAGACCGGCAAGTATTTTCAGAATTCCGTCCTGCACGAGTGTCACCATCCCTTCCTTCACGGCCAGGCTTTGCATCTCTGCAGATTTGGCGCGGCCCTGTATCAGGTTTCGCAATTCATCCGATCCGCAGAGGAGTTCGTGCAAGGCGACCCGGCCTTTGAGGCCTGTCTGGTTGCATGCGTCACAGCCCCGTCCTCGATAGAGCTGTAAGTCATCGCAACTGGCTGCCCTGATCCCTTCCCAGACCTGTTTGCCGTACGCGCGCACCAGTTTATCGTACTCCTGTGCCGTTGGACGGTATGGTTCTTTACAGTTGACGCAGATCCGCTTGCAAAGGCGTTTGGCGAGCACACCCTGTATGGCATCGGCGAAGTTGAAGGAGTCGCATCCCAGATCGAGGAGGCGAACTACCGTTTCGACCGCCCCATTCGTGTGTAATGTGCTCAAGACCAGGTGGCCGGTGAGCGAAGCCTCGATGGCCACGT
>DATIQH010000412.1:0-5234 GCA_035471155.1 Nitrospiraceae bacterium
AAAAATACGTGCTGCTAATGGAATCTCCTCAGCTTTTAACCCTTCCGGAGAGCCTGTCCCATCCCATTTTTCATGGTGGAAATAGGGAATGTCCAGTGCTGGGGCCAGGTAGGAAACTTTAGAAAGATACTCCCGCGCATAGACAGGATGCTTGCGCATGATCACCCACTCTTCCTCCGTCAGTTTACCTGGTTTATTCAAAATTGCATCTGGAATCCCCATTTTTCCAATATCATGCAGTAACGCTCCACGCCCTGCAGCCGATCGGAACCATTCCCGAGGAGGAAATCGATGTGCAGGGGGAAGCCTACGATTTGGCGATCTCCGTTCCCCTGACCTATCAGACAGCGAAGAGCTACGGACTGGTTATATGCCTGCATGGCGCGGGGTTCACCGGTCAGGCCTATCTGGAACGCTGGCAGGCTCGATTGGGCGAGGACTACGTGTTGGCCTGCCCAACCAATCCGATGGGCGCCTGGTTTACGAGAGATGCAGAGGAGCTGGTGCTGGAGACGATTCGTTCCGTGCAACGGCGCTATCACATCGATCCTGACCGGATCTTTCTCACCGGTATGTCCAATGGCGGGATCGGCGCCTGGGTGATCGGCATGCACGATGCGCCTCTATTCGCCGGTATTGCCCCCATGGCCGGCGGCCTCGATAACGTACTGATGCCGTTTCTAGCCAACCTCCGCTCGACGCCGATCTATATCATTCATGGAGCCAAGGATCAGGTGATGCCGGTGGAACTCAGCCGCACGATTACAAAGGAATTAACCAGGCTGGGCTATCCTTTTGTCTATCGAGAACATGATCGCGAGCATCCCATGGCCGGCGGCCACTACTTTCCCAGAGAAGAATTGCCTGAGCTGGTGGCCTGGCTCAACGTCCAACGGCGCAATCCCTTGCCGACGAGCGTGACGGTGGTGCGTGAGGCGAGTCATTTTGAATCGTTTGGATGGGTACGCATCGACGCGACAGATGTTATTGCGGCGTTCTCAGAAGATTTGGTCGGCAAGCGAGACGATCGGATCAAGCGGCGAGAATATGCGAGGTTGGATGCCTCGATCGTGGCACCGAATCGCATTGAAGTCCGGGCCGAACGAGTCCAACGCTATAGTCTCTTCCTGAACGAGCAGCTCATCGATTCTTCCAAGCCTCTCGTCGTGCTCACCAATGGGCAGGTGTCTTTCGAAGGTCCGGTGCTCCCGTCGCTTGAGACCTTGTTGAGACAGGCGCGCCTGCGACAAGACGCCGGGCAACTCTTTCCCATACATCTCGCCATCCAGGTTCGAAAGCAACCGTCATGATCCCCGGGGGGGTGCGCGCGCGCAGAAGCGGCGCTCTGGCTTTGCTCGTCGTGATGGGGTTGAGCACGATTTTCTACCCAGGTTTGGCCCAATCGGAGACCTGCTTCTTACCATCCGAGCATAGAGGGATGACCTTTCCGGTTGAAAAGATCGATCCCGATTGGGCCTGCCGGCTACACGCGATTGTCGACAACTACACCACAGTCGGCGAGGTCGGCCCAATCCGAACCGGTTTGCCAGAATCGCTTTATCATCAACTGCTGGATCGCCCACCTCTGGCAGCAGGCTTGATCAATCGTTTGGATCTTGCCTTGTATAAATCGGAGGCGAGAGGCCCAGGCCGCTTCTGGGGGCACGATGGCGAGGGGACTGGAGGGATCGTGCAGCTTGTCTATCAGGACCGCCACTCTCGGATTTACTATCTCGAAGGATCGCACGATGGCCGGTTCCTCCCGCACCTCACCGGCAAGGCGGTCGTGTTTCTGAGGATGACTCCGGTGAAAGACACCGACGGAATGGAAGCGATGGACAGTACCATGGTCTCCTATACAAGATTGGACAATCGAATTCTTTCCGGAATGGTGTCCTTGCTGCGACCGCTTATCGGGGGGACGGTAACAAGGAAGTTGCGTAAAGGAGTGGAGACCGTCAATCAGCTGAGTCTCCTTATGCGGCAACATCCCGACCGGATCCTGTTTGAGGCTATGGATCCGCCTGCTTTCCCGGAGGATGAGGTGGTTTTTCTGAAACAGGCGCTGGGGAGTCTGTCGCATGCCGGCAACATGATCCCAACCAGAGCGCCTTCACCATGACGACGTCGCGCAGCTTTACGTTGCTTTGCACCGTCGGCGTGTTCTGCTTTATCAGCTACAACATGATACGGATGCCGGTGTTGGCGCTGTTCGCGGAGTCCCTGGGGGCTGGTCCCGAACGGATCGGACTCATCGTGTCGGTCTCTACGCTGACAGGAGTGTTTCTCAAGCTGCCGTCCGGTGCGCTGTCCGACATTTATGGTCGTCGGTTCCTGCTTCAGATCGGAGTGGTGGCGTTCGGGCTTCCGCCGTTTCTGTACCCCTGGGTGACAGATCTCGATGTGCTGACCGCCTTGCGTTTCTTCCATGGGCTGGCCACCGCCATCTTTGCGCCGAGCGCATTGGCGACCGTGGCCGATCTCTATCGGGAACGGCGAGGCTCCGCGCTCGGCACCTACACGGCCTCGACGCAATCCGGTGCGTTGCTCGGGCCATTCATCGGCGGGTATCTGATTTATGTGTCGGGATTCTCAGCCGCCTTCGTCTCCGCCGGCATTTTTGGCTGTATTGCCATTGCCATGTTCTACAGCCTGCGCCTCACGCCGCCTCCCCCGCGTATTCAGGAGAGAGGGATGGCTCCGTTGATGGCGGAGATGTGGAAGGGTTTCAGGGTGGTCGCCAAGAATCGCAAGGTTCTCATTACCAGCTCGACCGATGCAGCGAAGATGATTGCGAACGGAGCCTTGATGGCATTCCTCCCGCTCTATGGCGTCTCGGCGGGATTGAATACAGGAGAAGTCGGGTTGCTATTTACGGTTCAGGCCCTCACGTCCCTTGTCTCCAAGCCGATTATGGGCCGGGTGTCCGATAGCGTCGGGCGGCAGCCGCTTATCATCATTGGCCTCGTGATCTGCGCGGCGACCTTTGTCTGTATTCCACAGGTGTCGATGTTCTGGCTGTTATTGTTGCTCTCGGCGGGCTTTGGGTTCGGCGAAGCCGTCGTCTCTTCCTCGTCCTCCGCCCTGGTCGCGGACAGTTCCGAGTTCAAGACGCTCGGAGCAGGGATGGGTATGCAAGGGACGATCGGAGATATCGGCCATGCCGGCGGGCCGCTTCTGGCAGGAGTATTGATCGCGCATCTGAACTATGCCAATGCCTTCGCTATCATCGCCGGCCTGCAACTCGTCGCAGCGGCAGTCTTCTGGATGACAATGAGACGGGCCTAACATCGATGCTATATAATGGGCGGATGATGAATGCCATCGCCACAGAGAATATCGTCATCGGCACGTTGGCCGGAATCGGCGTGCTCGTGTTGGTTGTGATGGTTGTGTTCGTCGTGAAACGGATTATGAGGGAAGAGTAATGTTCACCGGTATTGTCGAAGAGCTGGGCGCCATCATCTCAATTGACAAGACCCTCGCTGGCACGCGGATGACGATTCTAGCCTCAGCCGTGATGGGCGACCTCAAAATAGGAGACAGCATCAGCGTCAACGGCACCTGCCTGACTGTGGTGAACAAGACTGATCACAATTTTTCCGTAGAGGTCTCTCCTGAAACCTTGTCTGTCACCAGCCTTGGGCAGCTTGCCGCAGGCGCACCGTTGAATCTGGAACGAGCGATGAAGCTCAACGAGCGGCTCGGTGGCCATCTTGTGGCCGGCCATGTGGACGGCATCGGTACGGTTCGCAACCGACAGCAGGATGGGAACGCCATCCTATTCACAATCGAAGCCCCACCGGATATTCTGCGCCACTGTATCGTGAAAGGGTCCGTCACCGTCGACGGTATCAGCCTGACGATCAACCAGGTGACCGATCGTGGTTTCTCCGTCTCGATTATTCCGCACACGGCGAAAGTGACCACTCTCGGCCTCAAGCAAGTCGGCGATCAGGTCAATCTCGAATCGGACCTGATTGGGAAATACGTGGAACGATTGCTACAGGAACGAGGACAGATGCCCGTCAAGCCCACACCTGTCATTGACAAGGACTATCTTCAAAAGCGCGGCCTCCTCTAATAGGATGCTGAAAAAGCCCGCCAGCGGCGTTCTCGGCTCGTCGAAATCCTCAACGTACCCGAGAGGGTACGCCTCCGGTTTCGACTCGCCTCCGGCCTTGCTGGACGGACTTTTTGAGCATCCTATTTGGTATTCTGCTCTTGCTGTCAATATCCGCCGGTCAAGTCCCAGGATAGTTGGGGCTCAGGATGGCACATAAAACCCCCGCGCCTAAACGGTTAACCGTGGATCGGCTGTTCTCGAAGCTTGGCATTGCCTCCCGTGGGACGAGCCAGGAATGGATTCGTGCAGGGCGAGTCCGCATCAATGGTCGAGTTGTGCACGATCCGGCCACGTGGGTTTTGTGGCCGAAAGACTCTATCTCGATCGATGACCAACCGATTCACGGATCGGCCAAACGATTTGTCCTCCTTCATAAACCCAAAGGGGTCATCACGACGCACAGTGATGAGAAGGGCCGTAAGACGATCTTTGATGTGTTGCCGGCAGATCTGGGATATCTGCATGCCGTGGGGAGACTCGATCAGGCGACCAGCGGCCTCCTCCTGCTCACCAACGATTCCGCACTATCCAGCTTTCTCACCGATCCGGCCCATAAAGTCATGAGAATATATCTCGTCACCGTACGAGGAGCATTCACTGAGTCACAAGCCGCAGAGGCGACAGTCGGAATAGTCGAGGGTGGCGAGCGCCTCCAGTGCCACACCGTGAAGATTCAGAAGAGTTCCGGCCGCGAATCGCATCTGGAGGTGGTCTTGACCCAGGGCAGAAACCGTGAAATCCGGAGACTGTTCATGGCCTTGGGACATGAAGTGACCAGGCTCAGGCGTGTTCAATACGGTCCCTTCAAACTGGAAGATCTCCCGTCCGGCGCATGGCGCGAAATCCCAATCGAAGACGTGAAGAAATCGCTCCGACTGTCCTGATTCGTCTATCTGATTCATCCGGTTTGTTTAGTGTATCTCGTTATTTAGTTGAACCAGAGCAACCAAGCAAACCAAACAAACTAGAGCAACGGCATGCGAGTGTATTGGAAATGGGTGATGAAGTCGGTCCCAAGTTTGGTGCTTGGGATGCTCATGTTGCTTTCGACCGTCACCCCACGGCAAGCCCGTTCCAATGTGGAAGCCTGGTTCATATATTTCGGCGT
>DATIQH010000413.1:0-3994 GCA_035471155.1 Nitrospiraceae bacterium
GGTTAGATAGCGGCAACCTGGCCGACCATGCGAGAAAAGTGCGCCGCATCTTGGATGAGGGGGGCTTGTCACAAGCCCAGATCCTGGCGAGCGGCAATCTGGACGAGTACCGGCTGGAACGACTGATCGCCGACGGAGCACCAATCGACAGTTTTGCCGTCGGCACCGCCATGACCACGTCGGCCGATGCACCGTCGCTCGATTGTGCCTACAAACTTCAAGAGTATGCGGGCCGACCCTGCCGGAAGCGATCGGAAGGGAAAGCCACCTGGCCTGGCTGCAAACAGGTCTACCGGCAGTACACACACAATGGACGATGTCATTACGATCTCGTGACCACGGTGGAGGCCGCCGGAACAGGAGATCCGCTCTTGCATCCCGTGATGACCAAGGGCCGCCGCCTTGTTCCCGCTCAGAAATTGACGAAACTGCGTGAACGGGCCGCCACACAGTTGGCAATGTTGCCTAATGCGATTCGGAGTCTTGAATGCGACCATCCCTATGATGTTCAAATCTCGCAACCGCTTCGGGATCTCGCACGAGTTGTCGACCAATGTGTGTAGTTATCCTGTAACATGCCCTATGCCACTGAAGAATTCTTCTCAAGGAGACACGCAATGAACAGAACGTATGCTGGAATCCGCGCCGTCCACATTGTGCTGATCGGTATGCTGGCCGTCAGCGTACCGGCCATTACCCATGCGGCAGGGGCGAGTCAGGGGGGCAGTCACCCCACTCGCTGTGACAGCCCGCACAAGAAGAAACCCGTTCCGCCCAAGCAGCTGCAGGCGATCGTGGAATCCCATGGAAAGTGGCTCGAACAGCGTGAGAAGCCTGAACATCAACGCGCGGATCTGTGCCAGGCAGACTTGCGCCACGCGAAACTCGCCGGGGCCGATCTGGAACGGGCGCGATTGGAAGGAACCCTCCTCCGACAAGCAAATCTGTACCAGAGTAATCTGTCACAAGCGAGTCTTGCGGAAGCCGATCTCACGGGAGCCGTCTTGGAAGACAGCAACCTCGTGGGAGCCGATCTCCGGTATGCACAATTGTCGAACGCCAATCTGTCTCGTGCGATAGGCGATGAAGCGGCGCTCTATGACGCCGTTCTGACCGGGGCACGACTGGTCGTATCCAGCTTCGAGCGGGCCCATTTTGAGGGAGCGGATCTCACATCGGCTGATCTCACATACGCCTCCTTCAGCAACGCCTACTTCTACGGCGCCAAACTCACCGGAGCCATCCTGGCAAATACCGACCTCACCGAGGCTGACCTCCGCCGAACCGTTCTCACCAAAGCAAACCTTCATCAGGCCAATTTGCAAGGAGCACTCCTCGACGGCGCACGGCTCGACGGAGCCCAGATGGTTGAAGCATACTTGGAAAGCGCCTATCTCGACGACGCCAGTCTGGTGGGGGCCAACCTGCGTGAGGCCATCATTCGCGGGGCGGACCTGCGGTACGCGAACTTCCATTCGGCCGGCTTGCAGCAAACCGATCTGGAAGGGGCAAACCTCGAAGGAGCGCAATTGGTCAAAGCCCAGGTGCAGTCATCCAACTCACGAATGGCGATTTTTTACAAGGCCATCCTGGATCACGCGAATTTCCGAGAGGCCCGACTCTATCGAGCGGTGCTGATCGGCGCCAGGGGAACCGGCGCTATCTTTACGCAGGCGGATCTCAGCGAGATCCACGCGCCGAACGTCCGCTTCCATCGCGCACAATTCACTGAAGCGACCATGGACTCGGCCAATCTCGTGGCAGCGGACCTGCAAGGGTCGAACTTCACCCGTGCCAATCTCGCCCGCGCGAATCTCCAGGAGGCAAACCTCCAAAGCGCCACGTTATCCGGAGCCGATCTCACCGGCGCGCAACTCGACAAGGCAGATCTCCACCGTGCAGCGTTGCATGGAGCGAACCTGGCTTCAGTCTCAGGCCTGACGCAGGCCCAACTCGATACAGCCTGCGTGGACGACCAGACGAAACTACCAGCGGAACTCAGTCGTCCAGCTCCATGTGCTGCGGCAAAAAAGGCCGCCCACCATGAGTAGAAGGTCTAGGCTGAGGTTACGATTGACGAGACGAGCACAAGAAAGGGAACATGATTCCGGGAACCATCTAGATGTCTAAGGAAAACAGCTGTGCGTAGTCAACTCAAACACATCTCTCTTGCGGGAGTGCTCTTGTTCACCACCATCCTGATGCAGGGCTGCGCAGTCCTGGCTTGGGTGGGCATCGTGTGCGCTGATGTGGCTACCTGCAGTGACGTTGAGTTCGAGTCCTTTGAACACGCGTGGATGGCACCGCCAGAGGCGCGACAGCAGGCTCCTCTCAAGCATATTGCAGTGGCTCCCTTTGTCGGGGATCTACGCATGGCTGACTGGTGGGCGACCGTGCTCGGACAAGCAACCGACCGTCATGTGATCAGTCCGGCTGAGGTAACCAGCCATCTCTCCGCGAATGTGCTCACGCAAATGACGCAGAGCACCTCCGACCAAGATGACATCGCACTGGCGCCGCAGGTTAGTCGGGATATTCAGGCGGACAGTGTGCTCTTCGGAAGAGTGGTGAGCAAACCGCTGCAGAAAGCGTTTTGGGGATGGAAGGAGCGATATCCGAAGAGATTGTACCTGCATCTGGTCAGTGCGGAAGGGACACTCTTGTGGAAGGCTGAGCTCCCTTTCTCAGTCGTGAAGGGAACGAAGGACGTTGATGAAGAAATAGTCAAACGAGTTCTCCTGATCCATATCACGACACATGCGAAGGAACTGGGGTGGACCGAACTGGGACTAGTAGCCGTGCATACGGGGGCATGACTCTGACCGGGAGGCGTACGTCTTAAAGGCTCCATTCGTCAAAGGCGGTCGAACCTCTGTGATGATCCGTTGAACTTGTTCAAACACATTCGGCAGAGTCTCCCAAAGAAGTCGAGCATGGAGAATGGCTCCAAGAACCCTTGGTCACCCATGCCAACCTCCAAGAGGCGAACCTCCGAGGCGCCACGTTATCCGGAGCCAATCTCACCGGCGCGCAACTCGACAAGGCAGACCTCCGCCGCGCGATATTGCATGGAGCCAACCTGGCTTCAGTCTCAGGCTTGACGCAGGCTCAGCTCGATACAGCCTGCGTGGACGAGCAGACGAAATTACCGGCGGAACTCAACCGCCCGGCCCCGTGTGCGGCCAAGACCAAGCGCTAGTGAGTTCCCTCCTGTAAAGGAGACGCGGGATCAGGCATCAGGACGAATGTAAAGGGGGAACCACTCAAGTCCGCAGTACACAATCCTATAGAAATTCCGGTCCACTGCGGTACGGATATCTGTCGAAATGTCTCGATCAGGAAATTTCTAGAGGAGGGTATTAGTTGTGGGTGCGGCCACTCTTCACAATTGGATAACGGTCTGTAATCTTCTCCGATGGCTAGATGAAAAATCTCTGCGATCACAATCCTCTGTCTCTCTGATCACCACAACGCTTCATGTTCCCTCTGTTTACACTCCTGACACCGGCCGGCTCAAACACAACTGTATAAGAATCATTTTGTCGTGTCCGATGTCTGATGCTGTTCGGGCCTGATAAGATTTGGCCTACCCTCTTCACCTGCAAAAACAACCAGTAATCTCAACGGCACTTCGCCTAAATTCTTTGCGCTATGCAAGGTGTTCATCGCCTCTAAAAACCCACTTCCTGCTTTAAATGTCTGTCTCGAGCCATCCTCAAATTCCACCGTCATTGTTCCCTCAAGAACATGGACGTAGGTGGGGACTGAATGCATGTGGAGACCGTTTTCCTTCCCCGGCTGGATCTCGACCATGATTGAGGCCATTTCTGCCTTGTCGGTTTTTGGATATTCAATCTTCTGACCGTTGATCGTTGTTGAGCTTTTCATCACAGCGGTGACTTTTACATCTTGCAGCTCTGCCCACACTGAGACGGTCGTCTGGACCAAAGCCATGATCAAGAGGATAGGGAAAATTTTCTTCATAACCATACCT
>DATIQH010000414.1:0-6641 GCA_035471155.1 Nitrospiraceae bacterium
ACAGGTCGAGGCGATCGGGCCAACCATGCTGACTCGGCGATAGCATTCGTGCTCGCGATCCAGCAGGAATAACGTCCCATGGGTGGTTGTGCTTGCGCGACAGAGCTCCTGAATAATGCGATCTCCGAGCGTCGTCAGGTCGGTCATCGCCCCCAGGTCGACTGTAAACTGTGTCACGATGTTCAATAGTTCACTGGAGGAAGGCGCCAAGAGATCGGTATTCGTTAGATTTGACGTCATAACAAACAGGGAGACACAGGGGCTGCGTGCCCCCTCCACGGAAATGCAGGTTTTGTCTGAAATGCTTACGTGTTCAAAGATGTACGCGTGGAAGTATACACGGTATGGACGAGTTCAGCCAGAGGATTGATCTTTTTCAATAACGACTATGAAGGCATGCCCATCAAGCGTAGGAAAAATGCGGGGTGTGAGGATGCCGGTCTGCCGGAGCAGCGAGATCAGTGTAGGTTGGTTGAAGGTGTGCAGTACTCCGTGCCGAATAGCCTCTCGGAGTCGCCCCAGGTAGTGAAGGACGATATGAGCTTGCGTGCCAAATTCATCCTGGTTCGCTCTGCGCAGATGTCGGCGATAGAGCACTGAAAGATCGGTGTCCGGATGGAAAACTGTAAAGACCAGGCGTCCCTGCGGATGGAGGATGCGGTACAGCTCCCGAATCATGACCAGTGGAGAAGGGATGAACGGGAGTGTCAGATTGCAGACGATACGATGGAGAGAGTGGTCCTTGAAGGGAAGGTCCTGTGTCCAATCAGCCTGCACCCATTCGGTCGTCATGGGAGGATGGGTTGCGAGAGTGCCTGCGAAGTCTTTGTCGAGTTCTCGATGCAAGGCACGAAGACTCTGCTGGGCTTGCGTCAGAGTGTCGTAAGAGTTTTCCAGTCCGATGACATGAACAGGACGCTCCAGACTCCAGCTACGCTGCCGTGAGCGGTAAGCCAGGTTCACCATCGTGGCTCGGAGCAAATCGCCGTGGCCGACTCCTACGTCTACGAGTACTGAATCCGGTTCGAGCGGAGAGAGGAGCCGGTAGAGATCGTCCAAGAGCTTCCAGTATTCAGGGAGGTTTCCCAGTTGAGGAAGCTGCTGTAGGTGCGCGAATCTCACGGCCTCACGCGTGAGCTGTGAGAGATTGTAGCGAAGACGGGTGCGCTCAATTTCGATGCGCTGTTGACGGACGAGCATGCGACGGGTCTGGGAGTGGAAGTCAGCGGGAATGTTCGGCACCAAAACGGTCGAGGTGATCTGGCCCAGGATTTGTCGAAAGGCTTGAGGGTGTGATTCGTTGAGTGGGAGGTCCTGGCCGGTCAATGGTGCGGAGACTGTTGCCAGGCTGGTATGGGTTCCCAGCGCAGTGAGAAACGTCTGTGGGAGATCCGCCGGAGGCCATGGTCCGAGCGGGCTATTGGGAATCGTGAGAATAGCGGTCGGAGAGCGAAGGAGGCGCAGATCCTCGATCGTGGAGGCCAGATCGGCATAGTGGTTTGCGACGAGATCCCCGACAAAACGATCGACGTTGACGATGAGTCCGAGCAGATTGGCGATGCCGAAGCGGAGTCCGAACCGGTGGTCGGCCACGAGGTTATGACCATGGACAGCCGTGAGCATGGTCTGAATATCGACGACAGGATTAATCAAGAGCAGCAAGTCGAGGGGGCGGGATTGCACAGCCATCTTAATGGCAACACGCGCAGTCAGGTCGCTTGCCATGATGACCAGAGGAGCGGTCGGCCACGTATGTTGCACAAACTCCACAACTTTCAGGAGGTCGGCTTGCATGCTCCGTAAGGTTGTCTGCTCAAGATCGCCGTCGCTCAACCCCACATGGTTGGTGTGGTCGTATCGTAAGACACGGAGTCGGTGATGCGCGAGGTAGTACGACAAGGTGCTGGCATCCAGCGCGGTTTGGCCATAGCCGGGAGCGATGATGACGACAGGCGTGTTCGGTGCAAGCGATTGATGAAGATGATCGTCTGTAATGACGATCGTCTGACCACGTGGATTCCGGCACTCTCGTGGAACGCTGACGACTGCCGTGAGCTGCGAGGAAGATTCCGGCTCGCCCGGAGACATCAGATATTGTTGGACGATACGGTTTATTTCGCGTTCTGCATAGGGTGTGAGGCCCTGGAATCGGAGGCCGATCCGAAGAACGGGATCAAGACCTTGGTTTCGAAACTCCCTTGCCGCTGTAGGATCCGGAGCCGACCAGACGATTTGGGCGGCGAGTACGGAATCCGGCGCGCCCGGTTCATGGGCTCCCGGATATTTCTGGGTTTGTGTGGCGGTGAAATGCAGAGTGACGATACCGTTCAGGAGTTCGGGACGAGCAGTGAGGTGGAGACAGGCGCCGCCTCGACTCAGGTTAGTCATGAGCGCATCGAAATGATACCTATTTCCTGCAGGATCTGTGAGGTCCAGTCGAACTGGAAGCTGCAAAGCCACACGCACCGCTTCACGAGGGTCGTATTCTTTTTGCTCGCGTAAGAGGGAAGGCGTGGTGGCGACCAGTTCAACCGATGGCTCTGCTGCCAGCAGTATTTCAAAGGAAAAGAATAAGTTTTGCTCCTGTGCCGCCTGAACGAACGAAGCCAGGACGGCAGCTTCTTCCTGCTTGGGCACAACAAATTTCACAACGAGAAGGGAGACCGGCTTCCCGGTTCCGGAAGGGAGCAAAATAGGCCGCTCCTGTGTCTCACCGTGCAGTTCGAGAATCCCCACGGCAGTCTTCAGCACAATGTAGGCATCTTGAGGCACAAGGGCGGGGAAATCGTGGGGTAGTGTGATGCAGGCGCCTCCGAGGCTGAGGTTGGAGACGGTGCCTTCCCACGTTGCTGATCCAACGGTGATCGCGGCAGAGAGGGTAGTTGGAATTCGAGGCGAATCACGCCGTTCCTGTTGCCGGCTGCCGGAAACGATTGCCGGAGCAGGTGCCGTTGTGGCGCTCTTTGTTTCAGGAGCAGGTGCGGGCTGGGCGGCAAAGACAGTAATCGGCGCCGAGGTTGTCTCACGAGTGGGGTGAGCTACGACTGGAAGACGGAGGGTCATGCGGAGAGGACCCTGCATCGGAGCAGAGAAATCTAAGGTGCCATCCAGCTGGCGGACGAGCTGATAGGACTCAAGGAGATCAACAGATTGAAGTGGCGTAGCCGGAGATTCTGCCGACCACTCCGTTTCCGACTCGAGCAGCTCGACTTCGACTTCAGTGGGTGGGGCAAGGGGCAATAGGACAGGCGCGTCTGTTGAGGCAGAGACAGGTCCCACTGTGCGCGTGCGTACGGTGAGTCGATGCGCACGGCCGACTGTCAGTAAATAGCTCTGCGCATAGTTTAGGAGTTGGTGCACGAGCTTCGCAACCTGCTCATGATCGCTAATGAGAGGAGGAAGGTGCGAAGCAAGCTGCCGAACGATGCCTGCCGCATTTATGATCCCCGGAGATTGGGATGTGAGCACGGTGTCGAGGACGTTGTTGATCGTGTATTCCGAGGCGTCGTTCTCTCTTTCCTGGAGGGCCTGCGTCAGCTGTGCTTCAAGGTTCGTCGCTTCTGCGGCGTAGCCGGCCAATGTTTCGGCTTGATTGTCCAGACGTGAGTCGCGGATGGTTGTGAGAAGTTGCTGCGACTGTGTCAGCAGTGAGGTCAGTGGATTGTGGAGCTGTTGGGACAACAGCGCGACTCTCTGAGTCAGCGCAAACAGTTGATCCCTGCGCTGGAGTTCTTGGCGAAGTTGAAGGAGTGCGGCGTCTTGTTGTTTGAGTAGGGACAGGTCTCGGATAAGTCCCACCGTGCCGAGAAACCGGCGAAGGGTGTCATAGAGTCCTCTGGCGTTGACCTCTGCCGTGAGTGTCGGTGACTCCTTGGCCTGCGTGGGCTTCCCTCGCAAGGTCAATTCAACGCGGCTGGCGCCTCGCGCTCCGGAGCGGCGTTCGTTGAGGCGAAACCGAGCCGCTGCCTCCTGGCCTGGAGAAACGAGAGTGGTATAGGGCAATCCGATCAGTTCACTGGGCGAATAGCCCAATAGGGTGCCGATGCTGGGACTGATCGTCACGAAACACCCACGGGCGTCTAGTTCGTAGACAACGTCGCTGAGTGATTCAACGAGCTGACGATGGCGTTCGTGCTCGTGGTCCAGGGTCACTCTCAGACGGCCTGTTTCGATGGCTTCCCTGGCGCAAAACAGGAGTTCCGTGAGAAAGGCCGGAGATCGCTTTGAGAGGAAAAAGTCAACGTCGGCTTGGAGCGCTTGAAGCGCCGAGGCTGAGTCCGAACGGTCGCTGCACAGAATAATCCTCGCATAGGGCGCGCGGCGTTTGAGTTCGCCGGAGAGCGAGTTGTGGTCGCCGGTGAGGCACTGTTCGTCGAGAAGGATAAGATCCCATTCGTGCGGAGACGTCCATGCACGGGCTTCTTCAGTTGAATAGGCAACGTCGACGCGGCAGCCGGGAAAGAATCCGCGCAGACTGACGGTGATGAGTTTAACGGAGTCAGCGTATTCGCTGATAATCAG
The DNA here is from genome assembly GCA_035471155.1 of Nitrospiraceae bacterium. Taxonomy (GTDB): domain Bacteria; phylum Nitrospirota; class Nitrospiria; order Nitrospirales; family Nitrospiraceae; genus Palsa-1315. The sequence goes on from DATIQH010000414.1 coordinate 4,522, forward strand.
GATAGTGAGCGGCTCACTCTGCGGCATCTAGATGTCCCTGTACTTCCTGGGAATCCGAGCAATCCCAGTTTCAGAGCGACACGGCAACGTTCATCCGCCTACGCAGGAAGCCACGGCTGTAGCCGTGAGGCTCCACTCATCACGTGATCCGAGACGCACTGGCACGCACCCTTCTGCTGCAAACGGCTCGGTGCAAGGGCTGAGGACGATGTAGATGTGAATAACATAGGCAAAGGTGGGAAACCCAGTCTGCAGGCAGTGAAATACGCTCCTTCTTTGGTAGGGGGGAGCTAGTGCGGATTTCGACAGCGAACAAAATTGAACGAAGATGAGCTAGTGGCAGGGTGCGGATTGAGGAAAGGTGCGCTTGGTACCCGCGCGGGTTATGCGGCGGGTACCGCAGAGTGCTTGGTTTCTATTTGAGGGCGAGCGGCGAAGGAGATGACGTTGGACAAGCGCCTGGGGTCATGTACAGCAAATAGTTTCCCATCCCATGCTGGGCTTCTTTTTTCTGCAATGGATGGTGATGGACCATGACCATTTCATAGTCATCCGCCTTCGTCACAGGAAATCCCTGGCTGTCCTGATAGACTTGATGCGGCTGAAATTGAAGAAAGGTCCCGTCCTGATCGACGTCAGGAACTGTTCGAAGCAAGGTCTGCTTTTTGGTCGTATTGTCCAGCCCGATCATGAGGAGTTCGTCATGCCCATGTGGGTAGGCAAATTTTACGCAGCCATCCATCGAGAACTTGAGCGGCTCCCGGTGGATCTGGACTCCGGAGTTAATTTCAATCCCTTCGTCCGTCTGGTTCGGGCCTCGTTGGGCGAACTTGCTGAAACATACAATGTTGACTCCCACCTGATAGACGTCCATTTCTTTGATGGGGGCCCCTTCGGGCGCCATGTACATGGTGAAGGTAGCCATGACATCTTTGGTGGTCGGCGCTTTATGGTAAAAGGCGACGATCGACATCAGATGGTCGCTCTTGTCGAGCTTCACTCCATAGCCTGTTGGGAAACGCGTTTCCGTCATCTCCAGCCCCGCTCCTGCAAAGAACAGCGGTTCGCCATCGCATGAGACGCTCGGTTTACTATTGTTGAGCATCAGGATGTGATGCAGATAGTTCTTGGGGAGAGGCTTCCCTTCTTTGGTGAAGACCGCAGTCTTGTATCCCACCATATACATGTCTTTGGGAAGTTGAAAACTATGCTTGGGCATCGACGCTGCCAGATCTCCCTCGTGAGAGGCCGGGAGATCGATAGGACCGAATGTCAGTGTCACGACATCCCCCTGAACCGTGACGGACGTGGCCGTTTGATTCTTGAGAGAGGGGACTGCATGGTGATCGTGACCGCCGTCTGCAAAGGCAGGAGTCACCAGACAGATGCCTGCGAGCAGAGCAAGGAGTACCTGACGCATAGAACCTCCCAAGCATAAAATGTGATTGCGCGAATATTCGGAGCGTTGATCGTAGAGGCCTGTGTGAGACGCAGATGTCATTGTGCAGATGGTGGAGGAGTCAACCGTTTCCAGAGATAGGTTCCACCGTGTTCACGAGGGGGAATATTCTTCTGGTTGCCGACCCGTGAATACCACCAGACGCCCTTGGCTTGACTTCCGTCTTCTGAGAGGAGAAGTTCAAAACCGCCTTCGCGATCGTTACCCGGCTGTTGCCAGGTGCCTTGCCAGAGACGGTCGGCGAATTTCGCAGTGACAAATTGTCCACCGTGCTGGGTATAGGGGCCGTTGCCGGCTTTGTCGAGCGTAGCCTTGTAACGCTTGTCGTCCTCCACCTCGAGAATGTCCCATTCTCCGCTCAAATCAGGGGTTGACGAAAGTTGAACGTTGCTGACCAAGTGTTGCGGGGAAGATGCGCCGGGACTCTGGGCCAAAGGGGCGCCGAGTTGCATATTCCGAAGCGACTCGTGCCAGGACAGCAGAACCCATTGTCCTGCTCGTTGTTCCAGGACACCGCTTTCCCTGAGAGGAAGCACTGTTCTCCGTCAAAACCCGTACGATTATTACCAAGGGGCGTCTGATTGCGCTTCCCTGTTTCCCAATGGTGTCACCACCTGGTGCGAAAGGAATTATCTCATGCACCGCGTACGCCGCCTCGGAC
>DATIQH010000415.1:0-6773 GCA_035471155.1 Nitrospiraceae bacterium
AGCGTGAGGTCGACACCCTGTTGCTCCCCCCCAGCGGCTACCAATGGAAGATAGCGAAACCCTGGATGGGTCACGGCCAGCATGAGTAGTTCCTGATGAAAGAGCAGTTCTTCCTCCGCAGGAGCAACCGCAATGAGGAGAATGGTCGCCGTCTGTCGCTGCGCATAGAGATGCTTCAACATGCAGCGAATCGGGACGAGACCGGTGTAACGGGCGATTAGGACCAAGTCTCGATCGAGTAGAGCCGGAAGGACGAAATTCCCATAGGGGCCCGAAAGCTGTGTGGTATCACCGGGCTTGAGTGTGTATAGATAGTTGGACCCCACGCCGCCCGGTACGCGATCAAAGATTAAGGTCAACTCGCCTGACGACGTGCCGGGCGCTGCCATCGAATACGCCCGATTGAGCGGTGGTTGGGCACCGACCGGCAGTTTGAGTGAAACCCATTGGCCGGGCTGAAACGCAATGTTCTGAACGGCAGGAAGGAGCACCAACTGGCGCACGTGGGGGGTGAGATCGTTCACCGAGAGTACCGCCGCAGGTTGGATGAATTCGGCCATATGATTTCCTTCTTCCTCATAGCAGAAGCTACGACGAGATGGAAGCGCGTCGTTTTCTGTACAAGGTTTTCCCCTGCATGTTATAGATACCGAGCTTTTCGTATCACATCAGTGAGTATGCAATGACTCAGGTACGAGTGCGGTTCGCGCCCAGTCCGACCGGGTTTCTCCATATTGGAGGAGTCCGAACGGCGTTGTTCAATTGGCTCTTTGCCCGTCAGCAGAAGGGTGTCTTTATTCTTCGCATTGAGGATACGGATCAGAGTCGATCGACGGACGAATCGATTCAAGCCATCCTCGAAGGCATGAGATGGGTGGGGCTCGATTGGGATGAAGGGCCCTATCGGCAGACCGAGCGCATGGACATCTATCGCGGCCATGCGATGCAGCTTCTTGAAAGGGGCCATGCCTACTGGTGTGTCTGCAAAGCAGAAGAACTTGATGCACGACGTAAGGAAGCCGAGGCCAAGGGACATTCTCAAAAATACGACGGCCGTTGTCGTGATGGTGGCCATACGAATTCGACCGGTGACGCGGCCTTGAGATTCCGGGCTCCGCAAGTGGGGGAAACCGTCGTCGATGATCTCATCAAAGGGAAAATTCTTTTCGACAACAATGTGCTGGACGATCTGATCATTCTCCGGTCGAACGGCTATCCCACGTACAATTTTTCAGTGGTGGTCGATGATGCGCTGATGAACATTACCCACGTGGTACGGGGAGACGATCACCTGACCAACACGCCGCGCCAGGTTCCGATCTTCCAAGCCTTAGGGTTTCCAGCCCCTCAGTTCGGGCATTTGCCGATGATTCTGGGTTCGGACAAAGCCAGGCTCTCGAAGCGACATGGTGCCACCTCGATCATGGCCTACAAAGAGATGGGCTATCTTCCAGATGCCATGGTGAATTATCTCGTTCGGCTTGGGTGGTCACATGGTGATCAGGAACTCTTCACTCGCCAGGAATTGATCGAGAAGTTTTCCTGGAAGAATGTTCAAACATCCGCAGCTGTGTTCAATCCGGAGAAACTCCTCTGGGTGAACGCGGAATACATCAAGGTCAACCCACCGGACCAAGTGGCCCAGGCGTTGGTGCCTCTCCTCGAAGCAGCAGGGTTAAGAGACGAGGTTCAGATTGCCTCAGCAGGCTGGCTCGCGCAGCTCGTCGTCCTCGTGAAGGAACGGGCGAAGACACTCGTGGAGATGGTCGATTGGGTGAGACCGTACTTCGGACAGGCCGTGACGTTCGACGAAGAGGCCGCGAAGAAATTTCTCACGCCGGCTATGGCGCCAATACTCGGCAAATTGCTTGCTCGGTTCGAGGCCTTCCCTGACTTTTCAAAACAGCAATGGGAGGCGGCTTTCAAGCAACTGGTCGAGGAAGAACGGGTGAAGATGGGACAGCTGGCTCAGCCGGTTCGCGTTGCCCTGACCGGCCGCACGGCCAGCCCAGGCCTCTTCGACGTGATGGAGGTGTTAGGGCGAGACCGGACGCTCTTTCGGCTCCGCCAGGGAATCGAGCGAGCCTCAGTGTAATTGGCGGGCTCCCGCCAGCAAACCCGCGTCGATCTTGACGGAATCACACGCCGTATATTACTGTGATCTCCGGTTGGGGGATCGTCTAGCGGTAGGACGTCAGTCTCTGGATCTGACTACCTAGGTTCGATTCCTAGTCCCCCAGCCAATAATATTTCCCGCCCGTACTTTCAGAACTATGCCTCTGTTTCGTACCGCGCTGGGGGATCGTCTAGCGGTAGGACGCCGGCCTTTGGAGCCGGCTACCTAGGTTCGATTCCTAGTCCCCCAGCCACTTTCCTTCGGCTACCCCGATATCTATTTCAACGACGCCAAGTCGATGACAAACCGAAACCGTACGTCGCCTTTGAGCACTCGCTCGTAGGCTTCGTTCACGTGTTGGATCGGAATCAATTCAACATCGGACTCGATATGGTGCGTGGCGCAGAAGTCGAGCATCTCTTGGGTTTCGCGGATGCCTCCGATCACTGATCCGGCGATGCTCCGGCGATGCAGAATCAGTGGAAAGGGTTCCAGGGGCGTCGGCTTATCCGGAGCCCCCACGAGAATCATAGTCCCGTCGGTTTTGAGCAGACTCACATAGGCGTTGTAGTCGTGCGGTGCCGAGACGGTATCAAGGATAAAATCGAAGCGCCGCTGCAATCGGGTAAATGTTTCGGGCTCTGAGGTGAGGGCGAAGTCGAAGGCGCCCAACCGTTCCGCATCTTTTCGCTTTCGTTCGGAGGTGCTCAAGACGGTCACTTCGGTTCCGATCGCCTTGCCGATCTTCACCGCCATATGGCCCAGCCCACCCAATCCCACCACTGCCAGCTTGAGATACTTCCCGACGCCCCAGTGACGAAGCGGGGAGTATGTTGTAATTCCCGCGCACAAGAGCGGGGCTGCTCCGGCGGGCGACAGGGCTGAAGGAATTCGCAGCACGTATTGCTCATCCACGACAATCTGCGTGGAATAGCCGCCCTGTGTAGGCTGGCCGTCTTTGCCGCGGCCGCTGTATGTGAGCAGCATCCCGGCTTCGCAGTATTGTTCCAGCCCTTCGCGGCAGGCAGCACAGGTTCGGCAGGAATCGACGAAGCAGCCGACGCCGACGCGGTCGCTTGTCTTGAATGCTTTCACCGAAGCCCCAACTTGTGCCACGACGCCGACGATTTCATGGCCTGGCACCATAGGGAAAATCGATCCGCCCCATTCGTCGCGTGCTTGATGAATATCTGAGTGGCAGATGCCGCAGTGGGTGATCGTGATGAGCACGTCATGAGGGCCGACCTCACGCCGCTCGAATGAGAAAGGTTGCAAGGGAGCCTTGGCGGTCATCGCGGCATAGCCTTGGGTCAACAGCATGACGTGTGCTCCTTGTGAGAGGGCCTAGGAGTCTGCAGAGGAATTGTTGTGCACGATGAAAATTCAATTGCCCACATTTCTAGGGCAATAGAATAAGCGACGCAGGATGCTCAAATGGCCGTCCAGCAAGGCCGCAGCGAGTGAAGAGGCGAGGCGTACGCTTCGGTACGTTGAGCTTCTTCGCGAAGTGAGAACGAAGCTGGCGGACTTTTTCAGCATCTTGCTGATTCGGCCGTGACCATATCAAGTTGCCGTGGGGTTGCCAACCCTGAGACGTGCGAACAAGGCTGATCACAACCAACGTCTTGCGTGGTCGTTGTGCCGTGCTGTCAGTGAAACTGTTGAATGGAGATTGCCGGGTGCGCGTTGTGGGAAGGTAGACGCTCTGCCCGTAGACTATTACTTAACTGTCTTGCTGTTTCTCGGTGTCGTCGTCCCCTTCCAACGAGTCGGAGAGCGAGGCGTCTTCAATGGTGAGGGTGGGACCTGGTATGCGATAACGATCCGTTGCCCAGGCGCCAAGGTCGGTTACTTGACATCGTTCAGAACAGAAGGGGCGCCAGGGATTACCTTCCAAGGCACTGGGTTTGCGACAGAGGGGGCAGGTCATGCCCGCATTGTAGCACGTAGAATCCGAGAATCGATCAGCGGTCAACTCGATGGGATTTGTTGTGTAGTGGCGACTTGCAGCAATCGGTGCAGGCGGCGCTGATCGATTTCCGAGAGGTCGAGAAATTCGACTCCGAACTCCCCACCTTCACTCCAACGGACTGCAGCGGACGTGATCGTAATCGGCGAACCCAGATCGGTCGCCCTGATGAGAATTCTCACTGCTGAACCGGGTTGAATCGAAGACATGCTGGTGACGGCGCATCCTCTGACAGACAGGTCGAACATGGTGCCTTTGCGGATGTCTGTCTTGTTGGTGGTAGAGAAGAGAATCTGCATATCGACGGGGATTCGTGGATGTTCTCGACACTCAATCATGCAGTCCTCCATCCGGTTGGAAATCTTTTGTCATGCCGGTGTCTCAACTCAGGCCAGTCTAGCAAACCCAGCGCTACGGTAAAGTAAAACATGGAAGTAGTATGCCGATAGTCAGGGAAGGGTTACGGCGACTCGGTGCCATTTGGTGTGGCGATGGCCGGCGAAGGACTTGCTATGGCCAATCCAGCCACGATTCCCAACAGGCACAATATATATGCCGGACCTATAATTTTCATGTTGATGATGGTTGTCACAGTACAGTTGCTCCTGTCCTTGGTTCTTCCCGGGTACCCTAAGGGTAGCAGGGATGGTGAGTCTGCAAAGGAGGTTTCAACAGGGCGGAAAGAGAGGGAAGTTTCGAGCGATCTCTGGTAAACGGAGTACGAGTGTCGGTGTATTACCGGGGAGGCTGAGTTTTTTCGATTTTTGCCCAGGCGTCTTTGAGCGACACGGTGCGGTTGAAAGTCAGTGCGCCGGAGGCCGAATCCGAGTCGGTGCAGAAGTAGCCCAGTCGCTCGAATTGATACCGAGCGCCTGGCTCTGTTTGCCGCAAGCTAGGCTCAACTAGGCAGCTCATGACTCGCTCCAATGAGTCGGGATTGAGATAGGTTGTCCACTCATGGTCTTGCGGCACCTTCGCCAGGTCCGTCACCAAGAGGGGGCTGTAGAGTCGAACCTCGGCTTTCACAGCATGGGCTGCTGAGACCCAATGGATGGTGGCTTTGACTTTGCGCTGTTCCTGTGATGCGCCACTCTTGGTCGTGGGATCGTAGGTGCAATGGAGTTCGGTGATCTCGCCGGTCCGCGGATCTTTCGTGACCCCGACACATTTGATGATGTAGGCATACCGGAGCCGCACTTCACGTCCTGGGGCGAGTCGGAAAAATTGCTTGGGCGGATCTTCACGGAAGTCGTCTTGCTCAATGTATAGGACGCGTGAGAAGGGGACTTCCCTTGTTCCCGCAGACGGATCTTCTGGATTGTTGACGGCTTCCAATTCTTCGGACTGGCTTTCAGGATAGTTATCGAGAATGATTTTGAGCGGCCGCAACACGGCCATCACTCGCGGTGCGCGTTTGTTCAAGTCTTCGCGGATAAAGTGTTCGAGGAGCTGCATCTCGACGATGGCTTCGCGCTTGGCTATGCCAATATGGTCACAGAAAGCCCGAATCGCCTCCGGGGTATACCCACGGCGGCGGAGTCCTTTGATCGTCGGCAATCGTGGGTCGTCCCACCCGCTCACCAGTTTCTTTTCGACCAACTCGAGCAGCTTTCGTTTGCTCATGACGGTATAGGTCAGATTCAGGCGAGCGAACTCGATCTGCTGCGGCCGGTGTGGCATTTCAGCCTGCTCGACGACCCAATCGTAGAGCGGCCGGTGATCTTCGAATTCCAAGGTGCAGAGTGAGTGTGTGATTCCTTCGAACGCGTCCGAGAGGGGATGCGCATAGTCATAGGCTGGGTACAGACACCAGGTATTTCCTGTTCGATAATGCGTCGCATGTCTGATGCGATACAGGGTTGGGTCGCGCAGGTTGATATTGGGTGACGCCATGTCGATCTTGGCGCGAAGGACATAGGTTCCATCGGCGAACTCCCCGGCGCGCATACGTCGAAAGAGGTCAAGATTCTCCTCGACAGCACGATCGCGGGAAGGGCTATTCTTCCCCGGCTGAGTCAGAGTGCCGCGATAGGCGCGCATCTCCTCGGCTGTTAAGTCGTCGACATAGGCGTTGCCCTTACGGATCAGCCGGACAGCTACGTCGTAGAGCTGCTCGAAATAATCCGAAGCAAAAAACTGCTTGTTGTGCCAGTCGAACCCCAGCCATCTGACGTCGTCCTGAATGACTCGGACATATTCAGGGTCTTCGGTGGTCGGATTGGTATCGTCGAAGCGCAGATGGCAGACGCCGCCTGGGATGTCGTTCGCCAAACCGAAGTTCAGACAGATGGATTTCGCATGGCCGATATGGAGATAGCCGTTGGGCTCAGGCGGAAAGCGCGTGACCACTCGGCCGCCATGTTTGCCGGCTGCATGATCGGCGACGACGATATCGCGGATAAAATTTGAAGCGTCAGTCGTTTCAGACACGAAAGAACGGTGACTCCTCTACGGAAGAGAAATGGATGAGCACGGGGTCATCGAACGCTGTTCTATCACAAGAGTAGTATACGGGAGAAGAGCTGATCCCGGGAAGGCGACCAGCGGGGAAAGTCGGACACTATGCGGTCTGGTGCGTCGGCATCTGCATCACGCTGAAGTCTTTCTGCGCGATGAGATGCCCCTCCATGCGCAGACGGAACTCGTAGCGCCCCGGTGCGGGGAAGACCAGCGAGGGGATATTGATCC
>DATIQH010000416.1:0-2962 GCA_035471155.1 Nitrospiraceae bacterium
GTCAGGATGAACGTCTCCCACTTCTGCGAACCGTCGCGGTAGTCCATGTAGAAGGAGCGTTGGGCCGACGGCATCACTGAGACGGAACCAGTCACGCGACGACTGTGGTTTGGCAAAGCTGAAGGCGAAGATCATGAACACCAATGAATTGATGATCACCAGCGACCACAGTCCATAGGCGGGTTCAGTGGTGTGATCCATTGTCTTTCTCTTTGTTCATTTCGTGTGATCCGTCACTCGACCCGTGACCTCCATGGCCATGGCCGCCGTGCATGAACAGGTGTATCAACGGGCAGGCGAGCAAAAACACATAGGGCCACCAATAGGACATCCACCCGACAAGGTGCGCCCTATGCTCGGTCACCAGGAAATACGCGCCGATGAGCAAGAAAATGATCAAGGCAATGTTCGCCTTGGACTTCATCGAGCCAGCGTTGTCCGATTCGCGTTTGCGTTCCATGAGGACTCCTTGCGCTATCTGGGGCGAGCACGTCAAGACGGCTCGACTCCCACCTTCCTTGTTCAGCAACAGTGATACCGTAAGCCCGGGAGAGGGGTCTGATACACACCCCCCTATGATTCCATAAGTTTATGGAAGCCAGCGGGCCACGCCTCGAATCTCAGAGTTCGGTGCCGTGGAGGTATTTCGGGTCAGTCTTCATATCGCTCTCTGTGGCGAAGTGCGTCACATCTCTCTCTAGGCTCTGGGAAACTCGTCGCTATCTGGATAAGGAAAAGATCGTTTTTAGGACCCGTCAAAAAATTCATGGTTCAGATTTGGGCCCTGATAGTCGGGAGGTCGTGGCAAGTAAGAACCAGAGAAAAGGAGCTAGACCTTAACGGACTGCTGGCCGCACTAATTCCGCCATCGCGGCGTTGAACTTGGCCGGTTCCTCGACCGGCGGCTCGTGTGCGGAATCCTCGAACCAGACGAGACTCTTTGACGGCGCGGTCAGCATGTCAAAATAGGCGACGCTGGTTTCCGAGGCGACCACGTGATCGTGGCGCCCGATAAAGAAAAACACGGGCACTTGCAGCACGGGCACGGCTTTCACGAGATTCAGCGCCGACACTTCAGCCCACATGGCGTTCGGCGTGGATAGGCTGCCGCGCAGAATGTTGGGTAGATCGAAGATTGACGATTCCGGCCCGCAGAGAGTGATTCGGAAGAATTTCCACAAGGACATTCCGCGAGCGATGCCGACGAAGCGCACGAGCCATTTGCGCTGCACCATCATTTCCCTGAAGGTGTGGGGCGGCGCGCCAATGGCGCGAAGCTCCTTCAGTGCCTTACGATTGTTGCGACGCTCCGCTTCGGCAAGCACGAAGGCATACGACGACAACTCGCTCGCCGGCCAATCGCCGAGCTGTCCGGTGCCGACATAGGCCGCAACCTTGTCGGGGAAGCGTGCGACATAGAGCACGCCGAGCGCGGAGCCCCAGGAGTGCCCGTAGATCACGACCTTGTCCTTGCCAAGGCGCTTGCGTACTGCCTCGACCAGCTCGTCGAGATCGGCGATGAGCTGCTCGACCGTCAGGGAGGATGAGGGAATCTTGCGGTCGAACGATTTGTCGGTGCCGCGCTGCTCCCAATAGACGACGGTGAAGCTCTTCTCGATCGCCGCATTGAAGTGACGGAAGAGGCGCATCTCCGGGAAACCCGGCCCGCCATGCAGAAGGATCAAGGCCGGATTGGCGACGCTCTCGCCACGGATCATGACCCACTGATCGACCCCGCCCAGACGGAGATAGCGGATCTCCGCGACGCTGCCTGGAAGGGTCTCACCTTGGGGCCCACGAAACGGCGGCGTCTTTCCCAGATGTTTCATCGTGCTCCCTGACGCGTGTCAAGGCATGCAAACTTTTTGCTGAAACTGAGAGGAATATGATTTTTGATGCGCCGCGGCTAAGCAATTAATGATATGGCAAAGGCTGTGCTCCCAGGGTGCGAGTAGAAACACCTGAATCGTCCCGATTCGCGATGATCTCATTGTGGGGTCGCGCTGGTAAATGGGCCTAACGGTCAGCGCAGCCGCCGGCAAAGCCGGTCGGCTGGAAGCGGTTGTGTGCTGTGACTTTTCTGGCCTGAGCATTACAAGATTTGCAACGCGCGGCATTTGCCCTAAGTGGGCAACGCAAAGTGTTTCACAGCATCGTCGACCATCTGCTGTGTACACCACCTGGCGTAGTACTTGCCAAATAGGTGTCCCAGCCAACGCGCAGGCGCTCTCTCTGGAAGTGCATAATCGATAAAGACGTGGAGCATCAAACCGTTTTCAGTGGTCGATAAATCGAAGCCCATTCGATAAGGACCGATTACAAGAAGTTTCGGCGAGCCGGTAGTTTCCCAGACCTTGCGGTGGGGAGGGTTCCGTTCTGTCACAACCTCATCAACCGAAAGTTCAATACCAAAGACTCGGCCAACCAAACGAATTTGCGAACCAACCTTTTGCCCCCTCCCTTCGTCTAGTACAACCTCCATCCGCCCCCCTCCCATCTTCCACGAAGACTCGCTCATGTGGGAGGACAGACGTGTAGGATCGTCAATATATGCAAACGCTTGATTGACCGGGGATCGGACAATTGCGTTGCTTTCGTAGTGATAATTGAACATAGATGCAAAGCCTGACGCCTGAATTGAGCCGAGCTGCGAAGCGGCTTCGGCTTGAATGACTCAGAATGAGAACCGCTTTCCCACAGACAAGGGCACGACCCTTTCAGTCCCAAACGCGTTGGCGAGCGCGGTTACGGCGCGCCAACCGGTACAGTGACCGACCGCGATAACGGGGAGGTTGAACGCCCGCATCGCTTCAACTGTCTCGGGGATGATCTGCTCGTTCATGCCGGCGAGATGCAGGCCACCCATCACGGCGTAGAGCGGAACATCACCGAAGCAGATTCTAGCATGCTTCAGCACATTGACGACCCCTGCGTGAGTGCATGCGGTGAACACCACTATCCC
>DATIQH010000417.1:0-3692 GCA_035471155.1 Nitrospiraceae bacterium
CAAATGCCTCCGCATTCCCTACGACGCCAGTGCGAAGGCCCCGACGTGGAAGAGCTTTCTCTGGCGCGTCATGGGTGCCCCGCTCCCCGATGAGGAGGGGACAGAAGAGGCACTCCTCGAACGACATGAGCGTGCCGAGCGCCTGGTCAGCTTCCTGCAGCGCAGTGTCGGGTATGCCCTCACGGGACGCACGCATGAAGATTGCCTTTTCATCCTGTACGGCAGCGGCCGCAACGGCAAGAGTGTCTTCCTGGATGCCCTCAAGGCACTCCTCTGCGACTATGCGAAAACCGCACAGATGACCACCTTCCTCCATCAGGATCGCGAGACGGTACGCAACGACTTAGCCGACCTGAAAGGCGTGCGCCTGGTGACCGCCATCGAAACAACCCAAGGCTCCCGCTTCAGTGAAGGCCTCATTAAGCAGCTCACCGGTGGCGATCACGTCAAGGCCCGCTTCCTCTTCCACGAGTATTTTGAATTCCTCCCGAATTTCAAGCTCTTTCTGGCGTTCAATCATCGCCCAACCATCACAGGCACCGATCGCGCCATCTGGGAGCGCGTGCGGACCATCCCCTTTGATGTGTTTATTCCCGCCGAGCAACGCGACCCGTACCTGAGCGAAAAGCTGAAGGCCGAGCTGCCTGGGATTCTGGCCTGGGCGGTTGAGGGCTGCATGGCCTGGCAGCGGGAAGGCCTGAATCCACCCCCGGAGGTCCGGCAAGCGACAGAAGAGTATCGACTGGACATGGACCGCGTGGGCCGCTTCTTGGCGGATGCCTGCCTGATCTCGCCACAGGTCAGCGTCCAGGCCGGCGCGCTCTATGACGCCTACAAGGTGTGGTGCGCGGCCGAAGGCGAAGAGGCCATGAATCAAACCATGTTCGGGCGCCAGCTCACCGAGCGTGGCTTTATGCAAGAGAAGCGGGGCGGCAAGAAATGGCGCCTGGGGCTCGCGCTCACGAAGACGGAGGACGCATGAACAGCGAGACACAAAAGATTATGGATCAGGTCGCAGAGGAATTTCACTGTGATCATCTCGCCATAGAGCTGCGATACAAGGCTGCATCTGATGGCATGCGTACCTACTGGATGAGCTGTCTGCGCTGCGGCGAAAAGCTCAGCCGAAAGAAACGTGCAGACCTGACACCACGGGAGATCAGCACAACACTGCCGTATGACCCGATCATCCATCGGGAGTACTGGAAGCGTCGAAATGCCCGCTATGACGAGCTGAGTCAATCAATCAAAGCGAAACAGAATGACGAGTGGTGGGCCTGGTATAGCGACTATCTGAAGACACCACAATGGCGCGAGAAGCGACAATTGGTCATGAAGCGTGCTGGTGGGTTGTGTGAAGGCTGTGCTCATGCCCCAGCAACACAAGTGCATCACCTGACATATGAACGGGCAGGGCGGGAAATGCTCTTTGATCTCGTGGCAATCTGCGATGCCTGCCATGAGGCGGTGCATGGAGAGCGCCAAGCACGAAAGGGAGGAGTCCGGCGTATGACCACTCTAGATGACCTCACCCGCATCGAAGAAGTGCGCCTCGAAATGGAGCGCATCACGGGCCTGCTGAAGCGCCGCAAGGCCGATAAGTGGACCCTGAACCGGGCCGGCTTCGTTGTCCGCGCGCTGGAAGACCTCAAGGCCGCCCTGGCCATGGAAGGGGAGGAGTAGGGTGAGCGTGAGGGTGTTGCAAGGTCATGTTCTCGATGTGCTCCCCACGCTGCCGGAGGCCTCGGCGCAGTGCGTGGTCACGTCGCCGCCCTATTATGGGCTGAGAGATTATGGCCTGGAGCCGCAGGTATGGGACGGGACGCCTGGGTGTGATCATGTGTGGGGGGAAGAGATTACACAGCATAAACGTGGCGGTGTGGGAACAGAGAGCACACTTGACGGTGGGTTACAAGAACGCATCGAAGTGGCACGTCAAGGTGCCTTCTGCCAAGCCTGTTACGCCTGGCGCGGATCGCTCGGCTTGGAGCCGACGCCAGCGTTGTATGTGGCCCACATGGTCGACGTGTTTAACGAAGTGTGGAGGGTGCTACGGGATGACGGGACATTATGGCTCAATTTGGGGGATTCGTATGCCGCTAACCGGAGCTATCAGGTGACTGATAACAAACATACGGATGTCGGCAATACCCATAGGTCCTCCGTGCCAATGGGCCTGAAACCAAAAGACCTAATCGGCATCCCCTGGCGCTGCGCCTTCGCCCTGCAGGACGCGGGCTGGTATCTCCGTAGTGACATTATCTGGTGTCTTAGCGGGGGTGTCAGGGTCTACGCCCAAACACAAAAGGGTGAAATGCCCATGACGATTAAAGATCTATCACGGCTTGACCCCTCCACAGTCAAGTTATGGAACGGCCAGAAGTGGACTCGATTGCTTGGCATTTCACGCACACATCGTACCGGTGACGAGATTGAACTTGTGCTTCGTAGTGGAGAGAAAATTAGCTGTACGCCCACGCATCGATTCCCAACATCTCGCGGACTTTTGGAAGCGAGGGAGATCCGTATCGGAGATACCATTGAGAGTTGTAACCTTCCAGAGCCTGAAGCCCCACGGACACCAACATACATACCTGATGACGTTGGGTGGTTCGTTGGGTTGTATCTTGCCGAAGGTTCTAGGAGTGGCGATACGCTCCAGATATCTCGTCATGTCGATGAATATGAGAGCTTTGATAAGGTGCGACGACTAGCCCAGTGGTACGGGGGTTCGGCATGCTGGCATGAGGTTGGTGGGAAAAGTGCTGTCATTACTGTCGAAAGCCTCGTGCTATCAGCGATACTTGATACATACCTCTCTGGAACGACCTCTCACGACAAGCATTTATCTATGAAATCATGGCAGCGAAGTAATGCCTTTTTGGACTTTATGCTGCTTGGCTATCTCCAAGGTGATGGACATTTTGATCGAGTGAATAACCGATGGAGACTTGGATTTACTCGAAACTATTCACTATGCCAAGACTTGAGAACGCTGTGCGGACGACTTGGATATACGCTGACACTTAACCTCTCAACTGCAAGAATTGGTGAGCAAATATATGAAACGTTTAGAGGTGAGTTGAGGTGCGTCACAAGCAATCATCGCAACATTAAATGCAGAACAGAAGTAATCGCTATCAATAAAGCTAGAGCCAGAGAATTTTATGATATCGGCGTTGAAGATGATCCTCATGTCTTTGCCTTGGCATCTGGTGTCTTAAAGCATAATTCAAAGCCCAACCCCATGCCAGAGAGCATCACCGATCGGCCGACGCGGAGCCATGAGTACGTGTTTCTGCTGACGAAGCGGGAGAAGTACTACTATGACGCGGAGGCAGTGCGGGAAGCGGCTACGTCGAACCGCCCCGACATGCGCCTCAAAGGGGTGCGGACAGGGTTGGCGTACCTCCAGCAGGGGCATCTTCCTAACAACAGCATCCACAAGGCGCAGCGGCCCGTGATCCGGTCAGCGGATCTTGACACGGCTGGTGTCGACACCACGAGTCGCAACAAGCGCAGCGTCTGGACCGTCGCCACGCAGCCATTCCCCGGTGCCCACTTCGCCACGTTTCCACCCAAGCTGATCGAGCCCTGCATCCTCGCCGGGAGCCGCCCCGGCGATACCGTCCTGGATCCCTTCGGCGGCGCCGGCACCACCGGCCTGGCGGCTGATCGCCTGGGGCGTGACG
>DATIQH010000418.1:0-4532 GCA_035471155.1 Nitrospiraceae bacterium
GGACTCGCGGTTCTCCGCCGGGACGGATTCGCTTCCATGGACGCCGCAGATACGGAGGGTGCGCTCACCACGCGTCCGGTGCGATTTGAGGGAAAACACCTGTTTGTGAATGCGGCGGGGGATTTGTACGCGGAGGTTTTGGACACTGCCGGCAAACCGATACCACCGTTCACGCGCGCGAATTGCGCCTTCGTACGGGCAGACTCAACACGGCAGGAGGTAAAGTGGACCGGCGCGAGCGATCTCTCCACGCTCGCCGGCAAGCCGGTGAAGTTCCGGTTCCATCTGCGCAACGGACAGTTATATTCGTTCTGGATCAGCCCGGATTCCTCCGGCGCGAGCCGCGGATATGTAGCCGCCGGCGGCCCCGGTTTAGCCGGAATAGCTGACATGCCCTGAGTCGGGAGGACCTGGCATCTGTTTCAACCGTTGCAGTTCACGTATCGCGGCCTCCAGGACGGTGTCGCGGACGTCGATACGGTTCGAACCGGCGGGTGGAAGCGCTCAGTCAAGATGCATCCTGTGCAGAAGATCTGTGAATCTGGGATCTGATCGAAGCGGATCCAAGCCGGGCCAGACTTTGATCCAGATCAGACCGCACTGGCGATCCCGATATCCTTTCTCGAGCAATTCAAAAGCCCGCTCTGTTTCGCCCAGATCCGCATATACGAACGCCATTTCCATGCTGGAAACAAATTCGTCAGAGTGCTTCAGTCGCCGTTCGGCTTCCTGAAGTAATCTCCTGGCCTCGCCTCGGTTGCCGCGCCGGGCATGTGCGCGGCCGAGCTCTGCCAATATCAGGGGAGTACGCCCGGTAATCGCCATGGTCTTCTCGAAAGCACGAACCGCCTCATCGAACTGCGAACTCGCCACATAACCCTGGCCCAGCCACCAATGACTGGGCCAGAGGTTCGGATCCAGCTCTATCGACTCCTGGAACTTCTCGATGGCCCGCTGATACTGGCGCCCTATGTAGGACGGGAACCCTGCTTTCAGAAGCGTGACCGCGGACAGCGGATCGGATGCCTCGGCCTGTTTCATCTCTTGCAGTGATTCCTCGAGGCGGCCCTGCACCACCAGGTAGGATCCGTAGAACCAACGTGTGCGCGCATCACCGGGGCTGAGTTCAATGGCTCGCTTGTACTCTCTTTCCGCGCCGGCCCAGTCCCAGTCGTAGTAAAATCGGATACTCGCCAGCGCCAGATGCGCCTCGCCGAGCGCCTCGTCGGCGTTTACCGCTTTCAACGCAGCCTCTTTCGCCTTGGGCATGCTCTCGTGAGGGGGCAGGAAATAAAAGATGGCCAGCATGAAGTAAGAGTCGGCCAAGCCAGCTTTTGCTTATCCGGTTGTTTCAGCAGACCACAACTGGTAGTGTAGGGGCGTGCCGCGGCCGCCGTTTCCGAAAACCTTGCGCGAATTCCAATCGAAGTTTGCCACCGAGGAGGCCTGCCAGCAGTACTTGGCCTCCTGCCGCTGGCCGGATGGCTTCGTGTGTCCCCGCTGTGGAAACCGACGCGCCTATGATTTGGGGCAGCTCCGCCGTTGGCAGTGCACCGGTTGTCGGCACCAGGTTTCGCTGACCGCTGGGACGATCCTGCATAATACGAAGACGCCGCTGACGGTCTGGTTCTGGGCCGCCTACCTGATGACCACCGACAAGCGCGGCGTCTCAGCCATACTTCTGCAGCGCCAGCTTGCTCTGCGACGGTATGAAACCGCGTGGATGATGCTACATAAATTCCGGCGCGCGATGGTCAACTTGGCACGTGAGCCGCTGCAGGGCGAAGTAGAGGTTGATGATACGTGGGTTGGGGGAACTCAGGCAGGCTTACGCGGAAGCCGACAGCTCAAGGGCCGGAAGGCGGCGCTGGTCCTGGTGGCTGTGGAGAAACGCGGTCGCGGCACCGGCCGCGCTCGCATGGCAGTCATCCCGGATTTCAAGAGCACCACCCTGATCGCATTCCTGCAAGGAAACGTGGCACCCGGTTCAACGGTATTCACCGACGGCCTCAAAAGCTTCACCGGGTTGCGAGAAGCAGGTTACAGGCACGTGCCTCGCAGCCAACCCCTGCGAACCGAACTGCGGAAGGGCGCCAAGTCGGTAGTGCCGTTGGCGGACCGGGCGATTGGCAACCTGCAGCAGTGGCTGACTGGGACCTATCACGGCGTGAGCCGCGATCAGCTCCAGGTCTACCTGGATGAATTCGTCTTTCGCCACAATCGACGGAGGCTACCCATGGCCGCGTTCCAGACCCTGCTCGGTCTCGGAACCGGGCGCAAACCTACGGCTTATAATGAGATCCGAGGTGCCGCGGATCTCGCGCGACCTGACCGCAAGCTATTGGGGCTTGCTGAAACAACCGGATAAGCAAGAGCTGGCTAGGATGTTTCTGGTCCAATTGCTTTCTTCGTCGGTACTGGCTGCAGAGCTCTCCGACCGCTCGCAATAGCGAACGACCGGCACCTAATTTGCCAAGATCGTCGAAGACGATTCCTGCTTCCCCGCCCCAATATAAAAACAATCCAACACACATCCTATGTAGTCTCATTAGGTTGCATAGTCTCATCAGGTTATATATTCTGATGAGTCTATGAATATAGCCCTGCTCGCCAAGAAAGGCGGAGTCGGCAAAAGTACCCTAGCGATCTTGCTCCATGAGGCCTTCACCCATGCCGGCAAGACCGTGTTCGTCCGGGATTGGGATTCACAAGGAACGTCGACGAAGGCCCTTTCGCAGATAACCGGTACTCCACCTTATGCCCGGAATGGGCGAACAGATATCGTCATCTACGACACGCCACCCAACCTTGAGCACACAGCGACGGCCACGGCCGTACGCAACGCCGATACCGTGCTCGTGGTTACATCGCCCTCCCCAGCCGACATATGGGAGGCCGATGATGCCGTTCAATTCGTGCAGCGCCGCAACACCAAAGCCGTAGTTCGGTTGGTTTTTAACAAAGTTCGCAAGACGACGATTCTGGGTCGCCTCGTTGATGAGAGCGCCAAAGGTATGAGTGTTCCAGCCTTGCCGGTTACGATCAGCGCTCGAGAATGCTACCAGCACGCATTGGCGCAAGGGTGGCGCGCTCTCGACAGCGCTGCGCGAGAGGAAATTCTCCAATTGACGGTTGCCTTGCTTTAATTAGTGTGTGTATACTCAACAGACAACATAGACTCAGCAGAGTACGTAGGCTATATGAAACAGTCCAAGAACGTAAACGATCTGCTCGCTGCGATTCAGCGAAAAACGCCGGCCGGTGCCGACCCCGTCGAGCACGCCGCAACGATAGCGGAGTCTTCAATCTCTGGCACACAACCGGCGAACAAACGGGGCCGAGTTGGACATCCAGTACAGTTCTGGATGCATGAGGAGGATCGCCGAATCCTGCGGGAGCTCTCCGCCTGGCTCGCCGGCCAAGGAGTACGCGCGAGCGACAGCCTGGTGATACGGACGGCTCTCCGGTCGGCGAAAACCGGGTCTGAACTACTGCAAGCGTATCGGGAGGCCGTGCAGCTAGATGGACGCCTGAAGCAATCATCAGAACCGTCCAATCGAACCTAGCCTGAACGCAACCCCACGTAATGTGTAGACTATGTACTCTACGGAGACTACTTAGAATACGTAGCATGTCAGCCAGATATTGAACATGGCCGGAGAGACAGGGACCAAGAGCGCCTTGATCGGGCCGGCCGGAGCGCGGCGCTGTTCCTAGCGGAGGAGACGATCTCACTCGCCATCAACAGCAGTTGATCGACACGGCGGTGGACATCCGCGAGCGCTGGCCTGTTTTATCCGACGTTTCTTTCATGGCGAAGCATCTGGTGCAGGTTACTCTCCCGCACCGGGATCCTGGTAATGGTTAGCATTCGCAGGAGGGGACTACTTCACCCGTGCCGGAGACCGTTTCACCCGTGTAGCGGGGGATAGAGCGTTTGAAGGTTCGATTCCAGCTCTGCCATAGATTTCCCTGCCCTATCTCACGCGGATCCCACCATAGTTCACGCCGTGGCGCGACGAGCATGCCGAGAGTCCTCTGTCCTATGCCAGTCTGAGTCCGTTTCTTTTGCTTGGAAGCATCGGGCGCTCAGGCCCGCCCCCTACCCGCCGGCCCCCTGCGTCCACTCCCACTCCCTGAACATCTCGCGCAGCCTCATCTTCTGGAATTTCCCAACCGAATTCTTCGGAATCTCTGCCACGAACACTATCGCGTCCGGCAACTGCCACGCGCTGAACTTCCCCGCCAGGTGCGCCCGCAACTCCTCCCCGGTCGCGTTGCAGCCTTCCTTCAGGACCACCGCCGCTAGCGGCCGTTCCTGCCATTTAGGATGCGGCACCGCGATGACTGCGGATTCCTGCACCGCCGGATGCCCTACCAGCGCGTTCTCCAGGTCCACAGAGCTGATCCATTCGCCGCCTGATTTGATCAGGTCTTTGGTGCGGTCGCAAATCTTCATGTACCCTTCCGCATCGATGGTCACCACGTCACCCGTCCGGAACCACCCATCCGCGGTCCAACTCTGCTGTTCC
>DATIQH010000419.1:0-3291 GCA_035471155.1 Nitrospiraceae bacterium
GATGGCACAAGTCGATGCGATCTTTTCGAAGAGTCGCCGATGGGGCCACAATGAAAACATTCAGGTGTGGAAACAGACTGGCTTAACTGACGGCTTGGGCAACGAACCCATCAGTATCTATGGCCGGAATTCGGCCTCCGGCACCTATAGATTTTTTAAAGAGCATGCTCTCAAGAACAAAAATTACAAAGACGAAGTCAAAGAACAGCCTGGGTCAGCTTCCGTGGTCCAAAGTGTGAGTGAAGATCAAGCTGGTATTGGCTACAGCGGCATTGGGTATCTCACGTCGAATGTGCGCGCCGTTCCAATAGCAGAGAAAGATGGCATGCCGTATATGGAAGCCAGCCAACAAAACGCGGACAATGGATCCTACCCACTCTGGCGCCATCTCTATCTGTATATCAACAAGGCTCCCGATAAACCGCTGGATCCGATCGTCAAAGAATTCATCAAGTTTATCTACAGTAAAGAAGGTCAGAAAGTCGTGGTCAAGGACGGGTTTTTTCCGCTGAAGGCCGCGGCAATCGAGCAGGAACTCAAGAAACTTGACTAGCGAATCCGACCCCAGTCTTGCCCCCTCTCCCGCTGCGGGGGTGTATCGCCATACACCCCCGCACAGCATCGCACAGCCTTCACACAGTCTAACGTGGCGCCGGATCCTGGATCGGCTGGCTCAATCCGTCATCACCATGGGCGGGATTGCCGTCATCCTGAGCATTATCGGCATCTTTGTGTTTTTGGTGAAGGAAGTGGCTCCCTTGTTTTTCCCCCCACAGGGAAACCAGACCAACACGGTTGCCGGCGCTTCTCCGCTACAAGCGCTTCCGCAATCCAGCCTTGTCGGGATGGACGAGCATCAAGAGTTGATCTATCAATTCATCGGAGGATCTGACCGCCAGATTCGTTTCTTCGATAGACGTTCCGGTACACCTCTCGCCTATGAGCTTCCCTCGGAACTGGCCGAGATCCACATCACCTCAATTGCTCGTGCAGTCGGGACCGGTTATCGGTTTGCCTTCGGCACGGACGATGGCCGGCTCATTCCCGTGATGCTCGAATTCACAGCCGGATTTGGAGAGACACGCCGGATCGCTCCAACGATGACCCTCGGCTCTCCCGTTCAATTGACGCCGGTCACAGAGCGCATTATCCGGTTGGCCTATCAGCCGACGGAGCGCGGAACCCTCACAGCTGCCCTGACGGATCGAGGAAGCCTGTTGTACAGCGCCTCGCCGTTTGACCATTCTCCGGTTGCACTGACTAGCCATGGCTCTGAGCCTGTGACCGCCTTGATCTTCGACAGCCGTGGCGAAACCCTCGTGGTTGGGACAGGCGGCGGGAACCTTTACTCCTATGATGTGCGGGAGGGCGGCCAGCCCAGTCTCATGGAAACTCTATCCGTCGCTCCGTCCGGCACTTCCGTCACGGCCCTGTCATACTTGATTGGAGATCGTTCCCTGGTCATCGGCAACAGCGCCGGTGGCGTCTCAGTCTGGATGCCGGTACGTCAGGCTCAAGAAAGCTCGACGACTCGCTTTCGCCTAATTCATCAATTCGACGCGCACCCTTCTCCTGTCACCGGGATTTCTCCATCGCTCCGCGACAAGGGGTTTATCACCGGCGACATGCAGGGCAATCTTTTTGTGCACTACTCCACCTCCGCACAGACTCTGTTGAAGCTTTCAGGCAACGATCGGGCGATTCGCACATTGACCTTTTCGCCCAAAGCCGATGGAGCTGTCGCTCTCACCGACCAGGGAGATTTACTCACCTACGGGATTCACAACCCGCACCCGGAAGCGACAGTCGCAACTCTGTTCACACCTGTTTGGTACGAAGGGTACGAAAGACCGGAACATGTGTGGCAGTCCTCCAGCGGCGCCGACGACTTCGAAGCGAAGTTCGGCTTCATCCCCCTGATCTTTGGGACGTTGAAAGGGACCCTCTACGCTCTGTTGGTGGCTATTCCTCTCGCCCTCTTAGGCGCGATCTACACCTCAATGTTCATGCACCACAATCTTCGCGCCAAGATCAAACCGACCATCGAGATCATGGCGGCGCTCCCGACCGTCATCCTGGGTTTCCTGGCCGGCTTGTGGCTGGCGCCATTGCTCGAGCGGATATTCCCGGCAATGGTGGCTATGACTGTAGTTGTGCCGGCAAGCGTCGCCATCACCGCGACGCTTTGGCAATATCTCCCGGGTACAATTATTCGCCGCCTGCGTCCCGGAATGGAATCGTTCATCCTGATTCCGGTCATCATCGGCACAGTCTGGATCTGTTTAGGTTTGAATCAGCCGATCGAGTCGTTCCTGTTCGGGACTGATTATAAAACGTGGTTCGCCACCCAATGGGGGCTTCGCTATGACCAGCGAAATGCCCTCGTTGTGGGGTTTGCGATGGGTTTTGCCATTGTTCCTATTATCTTCAGTATTTCTGAGGAAGCCCTATCCAACGTTCCACGGCATTTGATTGCCGGGTCTCTTGCGCTGGGAGCTACCCGCTGGCAGACGCTCGTCAAGCTCGTGCTGATCTCGGCAAGCCCGGGAATCTTTTCCGCCATCATGATCGGTTTTGGCCGGGCTATTGGGGAAACCATGATCGTCCTCATGGCAACAGGGAATACCCCTATCATGGATTGGAGCCTCTTCAACGGTTTCCGCACGTTATCGGCTAATATCGCCGTGGAAATTCCGGAGGCCCCTCATGGAGGCACGCTCTACCGCCTCCTATTCCTGGCGGCCGTACTCTTATTTGTCTTTACCTTTCTGGTCAATACCATCGCGGAACTCGTCCGGCAACGGCTGCGGACAAAGTATAGTCAATATTGATGCATAGCCCATTCAAAACATTTTTCGCCTCGGGCAATGTCTTCATCTGGGGGTGCGCCGCCGGCGTCTCTGTTTCCCTGCTCATGGTCTTCGGGCTGTTGCTCTTAATCATCATCAACGGGTTGGGATACTTCTGGACTTCGAACGTCGTCGATCTCACCTTGAAGGGTGGACAGCATGTCATGGGCCAACTGGCTGGGCGAGAAGTCATCCCTCGCTCGATCACGCCGGACCGCCCGGAAGGGAAAGGCCGCCTCAGGGTCAAGATCGGAAATCGTGATTTGTATGGGCTCGATTTCAAATGGGTCAATGAAGACCAAATCGTCTCGCAAGACTATCCAGCTGATACCGTACTGTTGGAGCGACGCGAATGGCTCAGATATTCCAACCGTCGTCATCTCTGCCACGGAAATGCCTGGTGCCGGGAAAAAGGCGCCGGACCACTTTGGCGACTACGAAC
>DATIQH010000420.1:0-10163 GCA_035471155.1 Nitrospiraceae bacterium
GGGCCTCGACGCCGATATCCTCCCGGTCATGAGCCTGTCGCTCGGCGAGGCGGAAATGCCGGCGTTGCACGAGCGCAATCTGATCGGCCACATGGTGGCGTGGACTTCTTAGGTCCGACGCCGGATACGCTCGTCAGCAGCACAAACGCTTCTTTTTCCTGCGACGTCAGAAAACCGAAGAGCTGAATTGCGTCTTCGCGAACATGCGTGTGGACGCTCAGCGAGGTACTTTCGCTCAGATTGGGCAACCCGTAGTACGTGCTGAGAGGAATGCACACTTCATATCCGACCCCGTGCACGTCGAGGATCAGATAGGTCGGCGCCTTGAAGGCCAATCGGCCTGTCAATGAGGCGATCATGCGGTCTCATGCCATCATCAGCGGGCGAAGCAGGGTGCAGACAGTGTTTCTGCACACTTCAGCCAGCGGCGGCCACTTTCTCCATCACCTCGTCGGAAATATCGAAATTCGCATGGATCTTCTGTACATCGTCATGCTCATCCAGAGCTTCCATCAACTTAAGCATTTGTTCGGCCGCCTTCTCCTCCAATCGAATCGTATTCTGCGGAACAGCAGTGACTTCCGCAAGCACGGTATCGATCTTCGCATCAGTGAGGGCTTTCTTGACCGCTTCAAAGTGGTGTGGATCCGTGACGACCTCGAAACTTTTTTCCCCTACCTTCACATCTTCCGCTCCTGCATCGAGGGCGAGAGACAGAAGTGTGTCTTCATCGACTTTGCCCTTCTCAATCGTCAGCAGTCCCTTTTTGTGAAACTGCCAGGAGACAGCCCCGGCTTCCGCCATATTGCCATGGTTTTTTGTGAGAAGATTCCGCAGTTCGGCAACAGTGCGATTGCGATTGTCGCTTGTGATTTCCATCAAGATGCCCGTCCCGCCCGGCCCATATCCTTCCAACGTGAACTCTTCATAGGCCACGCCTGGCAATTCTCCCGTACCGCGCTGAATCGCTTTTTTCAGCGTGTCGCCAGGCATATTGGCTTCTTTGGCTTTCAAGATGGCCAGCCTAAGCCGCGGATTACCGTCCGGATCGGCCCCGGAGCGAGCGGCAATCGTCACCTCTCGGATAATCCTGGTGAAAATTTTCCCGCGCTTGGCGTCCTGGGCCCCTTTGTGCCGTTTAACCGTCGCCCAATGGCTATGTCCACCCATACTCACTCCATGCAGCGGACTTGGGAAAGCCAGCTGTACAATAAATAAGCCTCTCACCGAGGCGTCGTACTCGTAGCACAGGGTTTGGAAAGGTGTCAATTATGCCGGGGAGCATACTGCAGGCACAGTTACTCTGAATACATCAGCAGCTGTATCCCGATGAGCAGAATCAAGACGGCCCAGGGCAATTCCCACTTGGAAGACCCCGCAGGCGACGGAGAACGGAACCAATCAGACAGCAGTTTCGACGAGCCAGCCGTCACCGCCATGGCGCCCATAATCGCGTGGTCGATCGCAATCTTGTGAGCCAAGGGATGTTCTCCGTGCGAATGGGCGAACAACATCAGGCCCCCGATTACGGCAAACAGCGGCAGCGGTGCTACCCAGGCCGCATGACGGATCTGCCCAAGCCTGCGGAGCAACTCAGTGACTCCGACCGTCACCGACAAGAGCCCATAACTCTTATGCTGAAAGATTTCCTGGTCACTGCCGAAAAAGGTCTGCATGAAACTCAGCGATCCGACCGGCCAGGCGTTATGATCGCTCCAGATAAGGAGAAAGGAGCCTGAGGCGAGCAACGCTCCGGGCAGAAGAAACCTGGTCCAAGCCCAGAATGCTATCGTCAGGGCCTGGCGGAGCTCACTGAGTCCAATGATGAGCACCAACATGCCGGTGAGGTGATGATTGAATTCAGAATAAGCGACACCTGCTACAGACCCTTCCCATCCAGCTATGCCGCCAACAGCCCCATGATGTTTATGGTCGGTACGGACCTCTTCACGCATCGACGTTGGCCCATGTTCATCATGCTGCGCCCATAGAGGTATGGTTGAGAGGATAAGGAAAACCAGAACAGCGAATCCTACCCAACTGCTTCGGTACAATCCCTGCCGCATACCGCCACCACGATTATTGTTCACAAGAAAGGCCCGTCCAGATTGCCGGACGGGCCTTAGCACTCATCTATGATATTTTCACCCTGTTCGATTACATGAACTTCATGAACTTATCTTTCGTCTCATCCATCACTTGAGCCGTAATGGTCGCCATCCCTCGTTCCTTCGCCACACGCTCGACTTCTTTGCGGGCCATGGGGCGAATGAAGTCCGGGATATTTTCAAGGCGCTTCTCCGCCTCAGGAGTCCAGGCGATTCCGTTGCTCGAATCATTCTTGGAATCATCCATGACTTGTAATGTGATGGTCTTGTATCCCTGCTTGCGAGCAAATGCCTCTACGCTGCTCTGCACCATCGGCTTGACGAACGAAGGAAGCCGGTCGAGCTTTTCCTTCGCATCGGGCGACCAAGCAAACTCCGTAGTCGCTGCTCCGACACTGCCGGGTTTACCGCCTGACGTGAGCCCCATTTCAGCGACCATTGCGGAGAAGGGACAGCCGCTGCTGGACTTCTCTCCAGGCTTGGCTGCCGGTGCAGCCGTCGCTGCCGCGACCGCCGGCTGACCTCCTTGAATCTTCTCGTTCAAATAAGCCGCCATCTGGCCAGCGCCTGCAGCTGCTTCGGCTTTCAGCGTACCCTTCGTCATCTCAAACGGCTCGGCCTCAACAGTACGCCCGCCCAGCTTTACCCCGAGAGAACTGACCATCTGGGTTTCGCCTGGATTCGTCACCATCGAGAACTTGGCATTGCAAGACGGACAGCCGAAGAACACGCCGAGCGTGCCCTCCCCAGGCTTCTCCACCTTCTCAAAGTTCATGTAGGTTTCACAGTTGAGGCACACAAATTTCATGGCATCTCCTCTTTGGTACGTGACATCACAGCTTATCGGCAAGCACCTTCTTGTAATCGATGAGCGTCCTGATGCGCCCGGCAATTTCTTGGTAGCGTTGAATCGTTGGATAGGTTTCGTCGAGCAATGGCTCTCCCTTATCGAACGTGCGCGCGAGTTTCCGGTCGAATGGAATCCGTCCGAGCAACGGTAAATCCAGCATCTCACACATCGCCTCGGTGTTGCCTTCGAACAACTCGTTCACTTCACCACAAGAAGGACAGCGATACTCGCTCATATTTTCGACCATGCCCATGACCTTGATACCTATGTCGCGGGCATAGGTGACCGACTTCTGCACCACATCCGATGCCACTTCTGATGGCGTCGTGACGACAATTGCTCCTGCCAGGTCAGGAATAAACCCGGCAATGACCGGCGGCTTGTCAGCCGCAGCCCCCGGAGGGAGATCGACGAGCAGATAATCGAGCTCACCCCAGACGACATCGGCCAAGAACTCTCGAATGACATTCATTTCCATCAACCCTAACCACACCGGGCTGACATCCATCGGCCCTTTCCAACGAACCGGCGATGCATCATCCAAAAAGAAGTCCATCGACGCGACTTTCACCCCCAGCGGCCCAACCGGCGGAATCGCACCCTCAGGCGTCATCGTCAACGACTGACCATGCAAGCCCAACATGCGAGGCACACAGGGCCCGTTCAGATCCACATCTAAAAGCCCGACCTTCGTTCCTTGCCGCGCAAAGGCCAACGCCAAGTTGACCGTGGTCCTGCTCTTGCCCACGCCGCCTTTTCCGCTCCTGACCACCAGCTTGTGCTTGATGCCGGCCATGCGAGCATGAACCAGTTTGGTATTTTCCGAGATCTGTGCGAACACTTTGGCGTCGTCTGAATACTTCAAATTGCGAAGAATGGCCTTCAGATCTTTTTCAACCGCCATAACGGAAATTCCTCGCTAACTTGGCGAATACACAGAGGTTGACGGTAACACAGGGGTTTCCGGGGAGTCAAACTCCGTACATCCAGTCCGTCAAAAAGTACACATTCCGATGCCTAACGCTTAGCTAACCGGCGCGTTGCTGTTTGGCCCGTCCAGTTGAGCAGCGGGTTAGGCGGCTTCTCCTGATGAAGTTTTTTCTCGTACCAGGAGATCGACATCACAATCGAGAACGTGTAGGAGGGTCAAGAGCTGATCGACGGATTTGCTGTAGTTGGTCTGATCAAGAAGGCGATAGAACTGCGTGGCGGACGTTCCAAGCCGCCGGATTATCTCACGCTTGGATACGGGACTTGCGTTGACTCGTTTCTGCGCTTCGATCGTCAATTTATACACCAGCACATCCCGCAAATAGTGTGGATCCTGGTTGTATTCCAGCACTTGCTCGCTGTGGACTGTCCCTTCCTTGCCGGATTCCAGCACATATGTGAAGCCTTCACGGCCTAATTCCTGGTCGACGAAGACTCGGGTGATCGGGTCGGTGGCACTCGGTTGAGGATCGACCTTTACATACGGAAACTGCAACGTCTTCCTCGCAGCCTTGACCTCGAACGCCCTCTTGCGATTGTTGTACGCGACGGCTTGGATCTTCATAGTAACCCCTCAGATTCAAGATCCTCGATCAGCTTGCGAACGCGTCCCGTTGCCTTGCCTTTCATCGGCCTTTTATGATCCAAGTCCCACTTCACAACAAGATGTCCCTCGCGGTACACATGGACATGCCGAGGAGGATGATCGCCTTTCCATGTGACCAGGATATAGCCGCCCCGGCGGAGTTTTCCCACGATGAGACGCTACCTCACACGGTAACACATGTCAATCTCGTTTTGCATCTCGTCTACGCCTAACGGCTCCACGGATCAGCGGCGGCCGCGGAGCAAACGAGGGTGCTTAAGGGGTCTGACCCCTTTTGTTTCTCGTGATACCGAAGTATCACTTCGCAGCGCAAGGTGTACTCACTCGCGGCTTGGAATGGAGTCATCGCGTTCGATTCGGTTCTGACGCCCAACGTAGCGGCGTTCAGCTGCGGGCGCCAGAGGGAGCGAAGCGACCGTCTGGACAGTCAGCTGCAACGCCATGTTAGGCAGCGACAGCCGCACGGCCGATCTGGCGATCTTTCAAGATGCACTTTCGAAGGCGTCCTTGATGTACACAGGTTCCGCACGCCTCAGAATCTCTAAAAGCGTTTGGTTACGCTGTATGGCGGTGAGCGCGCGGCGTGCCGCACATCACGACGCCACATCTCCTTGTTTATCCAACTCTCTGCTCCGGAGTCGGAAGTTGCTCGTGCAAGCGTGAACCTGCTCGGGAGGCTGTAGTCAGAGACGACCGGTTCTGTTCTGTCGTTAATCGATGGGAGCAAGCCGGCTTCGCTGTCGACGACCAGCAACATTCTTTCAGTCCTCTTCAGGACGTCAGACGATTCAACTCTGTTGATGAAATCACGCCAGCCAAGTCGCTCTGGATTGACATCAATAGAACAGTAGCCGACAAATAGGTCGACGGAATGCAGATTGGCAAACCTTCGAGATTCATCCGCCCAAAGGAGAACAGAGGCTGAGCAGACGAACAGTCGTTCGTCGTGCAGCAGTACGCTGTTCGTGTCAATGAATCCGATCTTGTCGTACTTCTTCCACGGGTTGTCGCCGACACGGTCCACTGTCGTTCTGGGAATCGACCTCAGGATCTTCGGCTTGCCGGAGTCTCGAAGATACGCAACGGCTTCATGTTGAATGTGTTCTACGGGATTCCCGTGGATGTCAACTATCAAGAGTGTGCCATTATCTTGCGGGAAGACTGAGGCGATCTCTGCGGACTGTGTAATGATCATCTCCGTGATTTTTTGCCGTTTCTTCACGAAAGCCCTCCGTCTGCCTAATGATGTTTAGGCCGATCCGCATAAGAGCCGAGCCTGCTATTCTGTCCGCGTAACACGCCATCAATGGTCATGAGCGATATCTCGTAATCGACTGTGGTCCAATGAGTTACGCCCTGTCGACCATTTATCATGGGTTCTTATGTGTATCCGCATAACACCACTTTCTTAATGAAGCTCACAATCCGTCCAGCGGAGTACGAACGCTCGCCGGTCCATGGTTGAGACCATGGGTATAGATCATCATCGTCCTCACGTCACTGCACTCGAGCAACTCCTGAACCGTGCGGCTGCCGAAAACCTGTTTCGCAGAAAAGCTTCGAGGGTCTGCACGTATGGAACAAGAAGGGGCGCCTCCCGCAGGATGCTCAAAAAGTTCGTCCAGCGAGGCCGCAGACGAATCGAAACCGGAGGCGTACCCTCAGTGGTACGTTGAGGATTTCGATGAGCCGAGAACGAAGCTGGCGGGCTTTTTCAGCATCCTGCTAGATCGAATACTGGAAGATCGGCTTGGCCCCAATCGCCTGAGCCAGGACTCCACGGCGCTTCAGCTCCTCAAGAATCCGTCGAGTAGCCGTATCGAAATCCGTTGGGCCTGACAACACAATATCCGTATTGGGAGGGGCTTCTTCGGGCGCCTTGCTCATGTGGACAGCGATGACTGGGACCGGGTGGACAAGCGTACGGATAACTTGTGCCGCTTCGACATAGGCCATGCCGAAGGGATTCGTTGTCGAGACCACGATCAGCCCTGTATCGACCAGCAGCCGGGCTACCTCGCCGTAGCGGCGAGCCATCTCGTCCGCCTGGCCTCGCTCTCCTTCCGAGAGGTCTGCATCGAGTCCACGGCGGAGATTCTCTCCGTCGAGCAAGTACGCATGCCGCCCGTCTGCCACAAGTCTCGCCTCGATGGTCTTGGCCAGGAGGGACTTCCCTGAATGCCGTCCCCCAGTCACCAGTACGATGGCGGCGCGGTGGCCATACTGTTGCGCGCGATCTTCGACGCCGACTTGACCCTTCACCCAGGCGAAATCACGCTGCCTGGCTTCTTCACGGAGAAACTCCTGATCGTCGTGAACCAGTTCTGTCACGATGCCGCCGCCGGCAATATCATATTCATCCACGAGAACGAACCGGCCCGTCGATTCAAACGAAGCCGAAAGGTCGAACGCCACCGGCGTTTTGGCTCGAATGGTCAATTCAGCCACCTGATTCTTATTCACCACGTTGCTGCCTTGCTGCTGAGCCAGATCCATCGTGTCGATGATCCGGTGAATGGTCGCCACTTCACAATCCACTTCCTTCGTCGCCACTCTGAGCTGATAGCGCCGCCCCCGCTCCAACGGCTTCCGGCCCAACCAGAACACATTCGCGCGCAAGGCCGTCGACACCAGCGGCAGTTCACCTTGATGCGAGGCAATCTCACCTCGCTCCACAAAAATCTGTTCATCGAGCGTCACTCCGACTGATTGGCCAGCCTGGCCTTCTGTGGGCGGAGGATCGACGTTGAACGCTTCAATGGACTTGACCGTCGCTCGTTTGTTCGACGGTGAAAAGACGAGGGAATCGCCGACCTTCACACGCCCGGCTGTGACCCGCCCTGTAATAATGCGGCGAGCGTCGAATTTATACACGTCTTGAATAGGCAGACGAAGCGGCTGTTCGGATCGCCCCGGTTCCTTCCGAAAGGCGCTGAGCGCATCCAGCACGGTAGGGCCGCTGTACCACGGCATCTGCTCGCTCCGGTTGGCGATATTATCTCCGAGCTTGGCGCTGACCGGAATGATCTGCTGTGGAACGGCCTTGAACTGCCCGAGGAACTCCCGATATTCCTTTTCGATCCCGTCGAATACGTCCTGCCGATAACCGACCAGATCCATCTTGTTCACGACGACGGCAAACTGTCGTACGCCCAGAAGCGACAAGAGATACCCGTGCTTCTTGGACTGTTCCTTTACGCCCTCCAAGGCATCAATCAGCAGCAACGCCCCTTCTGCTCGGGCTGCCCCGGAGATCATGTTCTTGAGAAACTCTTTATGCCCCGGCGCATCGATGATGATGTAATGCCGGCCCTTCCAACCAAAAAATGTCCGCGCCGTGTCAATCGTGATTCCCTGCTCTTGTTCTTCAAGAAACGCATCGAACAGGAACGCGTACTCAAATTCCTTTCCCTGCTGCCGGCAGATCGCTTGAACCTTCTCAAGCTTCCCATCCGGCAGCGATCCCGTGTCGGCATAGAGCCGCCCCAGCAGAGTGGACTTCCCATGGTCCACGTGCCCAACGATGACGATGTTCAGATTGTGAGATGGTTTCTGAGTTTGATTGTCCATGACCGTGTTGTCTTATTGAGGATGATCAAAGAGACCATCCAACGAGGCCCGAGGCGAGTCGCAACCGCAGGCGTACCCTCTGGGGTACGTTGAGGATTTCGATGAGCCGAGAACGAAGTTGGGGGTCTTTTTCATCATCCTCACTACATGTACCCGTCTTTGCGTAGCAACTCCATCCCCCGCCCTTCATCCTGCGCGCGGCCCGATCGCTCTGCCACCGTGGTATGGCGCAACTCGTCAATGATGTCGTCTACAGACTTGGCCGTCGATTTGATCGGGGTCGTACAGGGCGCACAGCCGAGGCTGCGATAGCGGGTTCCGTCCCCCTTGTCGAGATAGAGATCCATAAAGGGGATGTTCTCGATCTTGATATATTCCCAAATATTGATTTCCGTCCAATCCAGCAGTGGGTGAATTCGGATGTGGGTTCCCGGAGGAAAGGTCGTTTTGAATTGGTCCCAGAGCTCAGGCGGCTGATCTCGAAAGTCCCAATCGCCATGTTTGTCGCGTGGCGAGAAGTAGCGTTCCTTGGCTCTCGTCCCCTCTTCGTCTGCGCGCACACCGAGAATGATGCCTGTATAGCCCTTTTGCTCGATCAACTGCTTGAGGCCATTCGTTTTCAGGGCCGTGCAGCAATTGACGCGGCCCAGCGTATGATTCATCCCTGCCGCAAGCGCCTCCTTGTTTTGCCCCACGACCAATTTGAGGCCCCACTCACGAGCGACACGATCGCGATATTCGATCATCGCGGGAATTTTGTAGCTCGTGTCGACGTGCAGGAGAGGGAAAGGAACATGGCCGAAAAAGGCCTTTCTCGCCAACCACAGCAGCACGGTCGAATCCTTCCCCATCGACCACAGCATGGCCAGATTGTCGAAATGTTTATAGGCTTCGCGGAGAATGTAGACACTCTGATCTTCTAATTGACGAAGGTGTTGCACGAACTCGATCCTCTCAATGTATGCGGCCGGTTACACCGATTCCCACCGGCTCCTGGGTCAACTCTTCCAGCTTGCGTGCTGCGGCCCCCTCTTCAAGCGCTCGGCGTGCCAATGGTATGCATGACGCCCAAGTCGTCCCTTTGCCTGCGGCGTACAGGATCAACGCGGCATTCATCAAGACCCAGTTGTAGGGTCCGCCCTGCACGTGATTGTGGAGAATCCGCCGGAGCAGATCCGCTTCCTTCTCTCGCTGGTTCGATGGGAAACCGGCCATGTCGCGTTGCATGCCCAGCGGCAAACCGACATCTTTCGACGCAAATGAGAGGGGAGTAATCTTTTCATCTCGCAATTCCAGCACTCTGGTGAGGCCGGCCACCGAAAGTTCCGGATCCCCTTCAACGCCACTGACTACTAAGGCTCGCGGGCAAGCCAGCATTCTTAACACTTCAGCCGTCTTTTCAAAATGGGGTGGATGGGACAGGCCAACGACTTGCGACAACGCACGAGCCGGGTTCAAAAGCCTCGCAATCGGATGAAAGACGTTCCGCGCTCCCAACTCTTGGCGCATTTCTAAAAAGCGATAGACCGGAGGGTGGTAGAGGGCGATGTCGAGATAGGCAAATCCGTGTTGCGCCACTGCTTCTGCCGCCGTTTTCGGTTCCATCTCAACCGGCAGGCCCAAAGCCTTAAGCACCCCGGCATTCCCCGCTCGACCGGGAATCCCGTCATACCCATGCATCAACACCGACGCGCCTGCCGATGCTGCCACAATGGCAGCGGCAGTAAGGGCATGGAAGGTGTCCTGTTTCCCCGCGTAGCTCGGCAGATCTACGACGCCAAGTTCTCGTGGGACGGGCACGGGCGGCACATAAGAACGGACGGTCGCGGTCATCGAAGCCAGTTCGGTGACGGACTCCATCTTGATCCGCATGGCCATGAGAAAGGCCCCTGCCTGCGCAGGCGTAGCCTCCCCTTCAATGAGCGCCTTCATCGCTTGCTCACCGGTGACCGCAGCGTCCTCGCCCGCGCCCGCGCGCGTCAGCGTGTACGTGGCGGCGGCGAGGATGATCGTGTCCTTACCGGCGAGCGCGTTGCTC
>DATIQH010000421.1:0-3756 GCA_035471155.1 Nitrospiraceae bacterium
GCCGCATCACCAACTACGAGGTGACGGTCCGACGCGACCTGACGCCGCTCGAGGGGCAGATCCGCACCCAGTTCCCCAACGAGAGAATCGCCGTCGCGGTCAACGGCAAGGACCGGGTCGGATTGATGTCGTCGTGGGTGATGTAGTAGTGGCGCTTGATGTGGTCGAAGTTGACGGTGTCGGCGATGCCGTCGGTCTGATAGAGGTCTTTGAGGTAATTGAAGAGGTTGGGGTAGTCGATGATTCGCCGGAGGTTGCACTTGAAATGGCCGTGGTAGACGGCGTCGAATCGCACGAGCGTGACGAATAGGCGCCAGTCGGTTTCGACGAATTGTGAACCGAAGAGGTAGCGTTGGCGCATCAGCCGGGCCTCGAGTTGATCGAGGGCCTCGAAGAGGCGCCACACGGCCTGCTCATAGGCCTGTTGTGATGTGGCGAATCCCGCGCGATAGACCCCGTCGTTCACATTCTCGTAGATGAAGGTATTGAGGTCGTCGATCTCTTTCCTGATTCCGTCCTGATACAGATCAATTCTACTGTTGGAGAAGCGATTGAATTCACCGTTGAACATGCGCATGAGGTCGTCGTCGGAATTGGTGACGATGCGCTTGGTCACCGTATCCCACAACACGGGGACGGTGAACCGTCCCCGATAGTTTGGATCGGTGGACTTGTAGGCCTGGCTGAGGAACTGAAAGCCGTTAATGGGATCGAGCGAATGGCCAGGCCCTTCGCGGAATGCCCAGCCCCGCTCGTCGCGGATCGGGTCCACGACTGTCATACCGATCACGTCCTCGAGCCTCTTGAGTTTCCGCACGATGATCGTCCGATGTGCCCATGGACAGGCCCAGGAGACATAGAGATGGTAGCGGCCCCTCGCCGCCGGATAACCGGAACTACCATTCGCGGTCACCCAGTCCCGAAAGGCATCCGGCTGCCTCGTGAAGGCTCCTTCAAGGCTCTGTTCGTCTGGAAATTGCGCCTGAATCGTCATCGCCGTACTCCTGCTTTCTCCTACCGTACCACATTGAGGAGCAATAGGGAGGGCGGGGAGCGGCCAGGTGCCCTTCGTGCTCGCAGAACGCGCACGGTGGAACTGTGCTCGCGAAGGAGAAGAGCGCGTCTCGGCGCGCTCGAGGTTGGGCGGGTGAGAATGTCGCGCGCAATGAAAGGCAGCCTTGGCCGCTCCCCTTAAGAGAGGTTTAAGGAGTAGAGAGGGCCTCGTTCGACGGCCGCAGTAGGACCAACCT
Source organism: Nitrospiraceae bacterium (assembly GCA_035471155.1). Lineage (GTDB taxonomy): Bacteria > Nitrospirota > Nitrospiria > Nitrospirales > Nitrospiraceae > Palsa-1315. The sequence continues at coordinate 1,251 of DATIQH010000421.1, forward strand.
GGGTGCCCTGCCCGGGAGAGTGAAACGAGCAAGCTTGGAGGGATTATTGTATTCATGGTTGCTCGATGCGCGTCTGTGCGGATTGACCGAGACAGTCCTGAAAAGTAGAATGTCGGAATATTCTCCACCGGAGAATGGTTGGTACGCCGATGAGAGGATATCCCGCGGGGTCTGGTAACCACAGCATCCATTCAGCTGGTTCACACAAGGAGGTTGCGATGCAGATGTTGGGTCGTATCGTGTTCATGGGATTAGGGATTGTGTTAGCGGGCTGTCTTAGCGGGATGCCAGTCTTTGCAGAGGAGAAACCAGCGGCTAAATCAGCAGAAGACGGCACGAAGATTATCATTACCTCTCCCAAGGACGGGGATGAGGTCGACGACACCTTTGAGCTGAAGTACGAATTGACGAAGGGTTCCCAAGCCACGCACGTTCATGTGTATGTGGACGGTCAGTATCAGAAGGGCTTTGCCGGGCAGCTGAAGGGGCTCAGCAAGGGCGATCACAAGATCACCGTGAAAGCTGCCACGAAGGACCATGACTTGGTCACGGCCAGCCACACGATCACCGTCGAAGTGGAATAGAGTTACTTTCCGCATCCGCAGGGCCGGCAGCGCCTCGTTCACAAGAGGCGCTGCTGCGCCGGGGTATCACAAACTGGTTCCATCACCCCATACGAGTCGTTCCGTTCGCACGGCAGAATGTTCTTCTCCCGACAGCGCCGGACGCCCCTCCTGCCTGCTGCCGCCGCCGCACAATTAGAATGAATGTGCTTCCGTGAAGCGCGTCCGGCGGATTGACTGAGACAATTCTGAAAAGTAAAATGTGCAATGATTGTCTGCCGGAGAACGATTGGTCATTAGATGAGAGGATACCCGGCGGATCGTACGCTGCAGTGCCTATTCAGCTGGTTCACACAAGGAGGTTGCGATGCAGATGATGGGACGTATCGGGGTTATGGGATTAGGGATCGCGTTAGTGGGCGCACTCGCTGGAGCGCCAGTCTTCGCAGGGGATAAGCCGGCTAAAGCACCGGTTGAGGATGGATCGAAGGTCGTGATTACGTCTCCCAAGGATGGGGACAAGGTCAGCGACACCTTCGAGGTGAAGTACGACTTGACGAAGGGCTCTCAGGCAACGCATGTCCATGCGTACGTGGATGGAGAGTATCAGAAGGGTTTCGCCGGAGAGATTAAGAGCCTGAACAGAGGGACGCATAAGGTCACCATCACCGGCGCCACAAAGGACCACGATCCTGTCGTGGCCAGCCATAGCATCACCGTCGACGTGCAATAAGCCCAGCCATTTTCTCGACCACGAGGGCCTCGTTCACAAGAGGCCCTCGTGCCTCGGGTTTTCCAAGCGGCTTCTACTCCTTCCCCGCATAGACCCAGCAAAGAATTGTGCAGACAGGAGAGAGTTACGGCATCGGTTTTGGGGGCGCCTGCGGATTGTGCGGAGGGACTCCGATCTTCAACAGTCGCGTCAGTAATGGAATCGCCGTTCCCTGCATGACGACGGACGTGAGAGCGATAAAAAACACCATATGGAAGATCGTATCTGCCTTCTCAAGCCCGGCCACTAAAGGGAACGTAGCCAAAATGATCGGCACAGCCCCACGGAGCCCTGCCCAGGCTACGAGCGTCTGTTCTCGAAGGGACATCGGCGAAAAAGCCAGCGCCGCGTGGACACTTGCAGGGCGGGCGACGAAGATCAGGAACAGGGAAATCAGGAGGCCTACCCCGGCGATCGGCAGGAGTCTTGCTGGAAATACTTGGAGCCCCAGCGCCAAAAACATGGTGACCTGCATCAGCCAGGCCAGCCCGTCGTGAAAACGTAAGACGCTCTGCTGGTGAGTAAACGGCTTTCGTTGCATTACGAGCCCCGCCCGGTACACGGCAAGAAAGCCGCTTCCGTCCAGATAGTCGGTCAGGCCGTAAGTTAGCAGCGCCAATGCCACTGACAGTACCGGATAAATGCCCTCCAACTCCAAGTCGAGCGCATTGAACAATCGCCGCATGATCTCGCCCATCGCAATGCCAATCGCCGCTCCCACGCCCATTTGCATCACAAAGAACAGGACAAGCTCCACAAAAGAGGTCGAGGGTTCCGTCAACAGTCGAATCAGCGCGATCGTCAGCACGACGGCCATTGGATCGTTGCTGCCGGATTCAAATTCGAGCAACTGGATCAATCGCCGAGGGATCTTGGTCTTCCGCGCCCGTAGCACCATGAAGACGGCCGCCGCGTCAGTGGACGACACAATGGCGCCGAGCAAGAGGCCCTCCAGGAAGGTGAATCCCTGGACCCACGCGACAAACATCCCGATGAGCAGCGTCGTGACCAGAACCCCGATGGTCGAGAGCGACAGTCCCTGCCATACGATGGGACGCACCGCCGACCACTCCGTGTCTAATCCACCAGAAAACAGAATCAAGACGAGCGCCGTGATCCCCAGCGACCGCACCAGAGACGGATTGTCGAACGTGATGCCGCCGAGACCGTC